>CBDTVH010000649.1:0-1886 GCA_965363665.1 uncultured Yoonia sp.
GCGCGTTACATGGGATGGCGGGGCAGCAACGCTTGCACCGGGCGACACGATGTCGGTGCCGGAAAATCTGCGCCATAGTGCGGTGCCGTCGATGACGGGCGAAGCCAGCCTTTATCACGTCGTCGCAACCGGCGATCCGGCGGGCCCGACATGGAAAGGTTAACGGCCCCGCATTCACACCTGTACGTACAGCATATGTACAGGTTCTGTACGCGATACATATGAACGAGGATGATGAAATGTCGAAAGTCTTAACAACGCACGTGGGCTCTTTGCCCCGCACCCAGGAAGTCGTCGATTTCATCTTCGCGCGTGAGCGCGGCAACCCCTATGACGCAGACGCATTCGACGCGGCAATGACCGCTGCCGTCTCGGAAACCGTGAAAAAACAAGTGGATGCCGGGGTCGATATCGTCAGCGACGGCGAAACCTCCAAGATAAGCTATGCCACCTACGTCAAGGACCGCTACACCGGCTTTGACGGCGACAGCCCGCGCAACGCACCTGCCGACCTCAAGAAATTTCCAAGCTTTCTCAAACGATTAGCTGACGACGGTGGCACCCCACAATACGCACGGCCCATGTGCGTGGGCGAGGTGAAGTCGAAGGGGCAGGGCGAGCTGGAAAAAGACATCGCCAACCTCAAGGCCGCGATGGCCGAACACGGGGCAGAACGCGGCTTCATGAACGCAGCCTCACCCGGTGTTATCTCCTTGTTTTTGCAAAACGATTACTACAAATCGCGCGAGGCTTATCTGGCGGCTTTGGCCGATGCGATGAAGGCGGAGTATGAAGCGATTGTTGCTTCCGGCCTTGATCTGCAACTCGACTGCCCCGACCTCGCACTGTCGCGTCATATGTTGTTTAACGATTTGTCGGATGATGAATTCTTGAAAATCGCCGCAAGCCATGTCGAAGCGTTGAACCACGCACTGTCCGACGTGCCAGCCGAAAAAGTGCGCGTCCATATCTGCTGGGGCAACTACGAAGGCCCGCATGTCTGCGACATCCCGATGTCGAAGATGTTCGACACGCTGATGTCGACGAAATCGCAATACGTCCTGTTTGAAACCTCGAACCCGCGGCATGGTCATGAATGGTCCGTGTTCCGTGATCGCGCGAAAGATATACCGGAAAACAAGGTCTTGGTTCCAGGCGTTGTCGATACGACGACCAATTTCGTCGAGCATCCAGAGCTTGTCGCCCAACGCGTCAGCCGTTTCGTGGATATCGTCGGTGCGGACAGGGTGATCGCGGGATCAGACTGTGGTTTTGGGACGTTCGCAGGTTTCGGTGCGGTCGATCCTGAAATTGCCTATGCCAAACTGGGCGCTTTGGCCGAAGGGGCGGGTTTGGTGCGTTAAACCCGTTGGACGCAGGGCATTTTTGGACCATGTAGCGTGGTAACCTGAGGGGAACTTCACATGCTCAACCCGGTCACGCCCGAGTTTCAAGAAACGCTGCGCGGTTTGCTACCCACAGCGGCTTTCAAAGAGGATAGCGCGCCCTACCTGTCCGAACCGCGTGGGCGCTGGGCGGGGCAGGGGTTCGTGGTCGCCCCCGGATCGACCGCAGAGGCCGCATTGGTCGTGCGTGCCTGTGCTGATGCCCGAATACCGATCGTCCCGTACAGCGGCGGCACCGGTCTTGTCGGCGGGCAATTGGCAGGGGACGGACCAGTGCCAGTCGTCTTGTCGCTGGAGCGCATGAACCGCATCCGCGACGTTTATCCGTCAGAAAACGTGCTGGTCTGCGATGCAGGCGTCATCCTTGCTGACGTGCAGAAAGCCGCCGAGGACATAGGACGCCTGTTCCCGCTTTCGCTGGCCTCTGAAGGGTCGGCGCGGATCGGGGGGCTGCTGTCTACGAACGCAGGCGGGGTGAAC
>CBDTVH010000650.1:0-1881 GCA_965363665.1 uncultured Yoonia sp.
ATATAGCCCCATCGCTTCATCTGGGTCAGAATCCAGACCCCCATCGAGTGCCACGGGAAGGGGTCGAAATCGATCCGGTCAGGGACACGCTGTACCTCGCCCAGACCATCGGCGTAGGTGCCGGTCAGCACCTGCTGAATGACCGTCACCGGCTGGTTGAGATAGTTTGTCGGGGCAATCGCCTCGGATATCTCGACCCTGTTGTCCGCGTTCGACGCGTATTGCGTGGCGTCGATGATCGACTTGAGCAGTGCGCCATAGGTGTTGGGCAGTTCAGTGGCAAAAGATAGCGGTGCCGCAAAGGCGCAGCATGGATGGCCTTCCCAGATTTCCTTGGTCAGGATGTGAATGAAGCCGATGCCTTCGTAAACCGCACGTTGGTTGAACGGATCAGGCGACAGATAGCCGTCAAGGTTACCCGCGCGCAGGTTGGCAACCATCTCTGGCGGCGGCACAACGCGGATCTGGATATCGACATCCGGGTCCAGACCAAACTCGGCCACGTAATAACGCAGCAGGAAGTTGTGCATGGAGTATTCAAAAGGCACACCGAAGGTGAAGCCCTTCCACTGGCTTGGGTCGCGCTTATCAAGGTGTTCGTTGGACAGCACGATGGCCTGCCCGTTGATATTCTCAACCGCTGGCATGATGTAGGGTTCGGCCACGGACCCTGCCCCAAGCGTCATCGCCAATGGCATCGGCGTCAGCATGTGGCTGGCGTCATATTCGCCAGACAGTGATTTATCACGTGCAACGGCCCAACCTGCAGTTTTGATGACCTGTGCGTTCAGACCATAGCGCTCATAGAACCCCAGTGGCTGCGCCATGATGATAGGAGTGGCGCAAGTAATTGGCACGAAGCCGATGTTCAGGTCGGTCTTCTCGGGTGGCCCCAGATTGTCGAGGATCGCCGCCTTCGCTTCATTGATCGGGAAGACCGATGCGAGTGCTGCTGCCATGGTCGAGCCGCCCATCATCCCCATGAAAGACCGACGCCCGATATCGCTCTGACCAAAGACAGAGCGGACAATCGCGCTTTCTACTGCACGCTCCAACATCCCTTCGGATGTCGAAAGATCGACCTTATCGTCGATTTCCGGTGTGGCGGTTTGGCAGCTGTGGCAGCCGCAGTCTGCGCCGTGTCGCAGATCCGTTTTGGATGAATAAGGGTTACCCAGAGATTTGATTGACATGCTGTACTCCATCGTTGGTTAACCTGATGGTGACGCAGACGGCCTTGTAAATGAACAGATGCGGATAAAATTGGCAAAACACATTTTATAATTGAAAATCAAATATTTATACCAGTGACACAACCGTAGATTATTACGATAAGTCGTAATTTACGAAATTTCGTATTGCCAAACGTCCTCTGTCCACGCTCCACTGGGCTTATGAACAACAGCCCAGCCCAATATGATTCTTACTTGATCGGCGCATTTGGCCCGACGCTCTTGCTTGATCTGGCACGCGACCGCGTTCTGGCTGCGACCCTTGAAGCGAGCACATTGTTTCAGGACCCCGATTTCATCGGCTCCGGGTTTGCCAGCCTTTTGGCGCAAAGCCATGCAGGGTTTGTGGTGTTCATTGATGAGGTGCAACACCGTGGCGATGCCCGGACGCGGCGGATCAACCTGCAAACCAGAAAGGGCAAGCCGCTGAACTGCGAAATCAGTGCGCGGGCCATCAAGTTGGGACATGGCGATGCACTGCTGCTGAATATCCTTGATCTTGATGCACTCGACCGGCGCGCCGAACAGCCCCTCGGCCCCGGTCATGTCGACGAACGCCTCGTCGAGGCTCAGAGGCTCGACCAACGGCGAGTAGTCGCCGAAGACCTTCATGATCCGCTGGGAGAGCTCCACGTACCGCTCGAAGTTG
>CBDTVH010000651.1:0-1880 GCA_965363665.1 uncultured Yoonia sp.
GGGGAAACGAAGTTCCCCGATGTCACGAACTGGGTGGGGGCTATTGACCGCGACATCGGGGTAGCATTTCGCTATGACCCTACATTGGCAATCTCATGTGTTCCCATTTGGCAGGTGCTGCGGCGGCGGCGTGTTCATTTCAAGGCATAACCAAGGCGGCCGCAGAAGGGCCCTTGATTTCGTTGGGGTTTGGGTCAACTCTAAAGCATGACCTATCAACCCGCCTCGCAGTTTCATGCCCCCGAACAGGTGGCCTTTCACCGCACGGAACTGAATGTGATTCTCAGCCTTTACGGACGCATGGTCGCCGCTGGGGAATGGCGTGATTACGGCATGTCGCATCTGCGCGAAGTTGCCATATTCTCGGTCTTTCGGCGCACGGCAGAAAACCCGCTCTACAAGATCGAAAAGCGCCCCAAACTGCGGCTCAAGCAAGGACAATACGCCGTCATCGGCATGGACGGACAGATCCTGAAACGCGGCAATGATCTGCGGCAAGTGCTGCGCGTGCTCGAGCGCAAACTGATCCGCGCGGTCCAGTAAATCTATACCTGACAAAAAAAGTCAGATTGACTCTTGCAGATATGTTGCGCAAACTGCGCCGCATATCCAGCCACCTTTGCTGCGCCAAAGGAAGCCCGATCATGCAGATGAAAGGACACTGGTGATGCAACGTCACGACAAGACGGGTGAAACAGCCAAAACCCCGGAACCCTCCCCCGCGCTGGCAGAGCTATTTGCGCTGCTGGAAACCTCGGAAAACGTACCGCTAGAGCATTTCTTCGACCGCGTGACGCCGCAAAAAGGGCAAAAGCGATGACGGTCCACAGCGTACCGGTGCCGACACCCGCATCATTGCCCAGCGTGCCAACCTATGCCGCCACAGATCTGACCAAAGGCGGCAGTCAGGCCCAGATCACGCTGAACGATCAGATCTACACCCTGCGCATCACACGCGCGGGCAAGCTGATCCTGACGAAATGAACGTCGTTCTTCGTTCACATCGGGATCAGTATTTCGGCCCGTTTCCCGACGCATCGGGGATTGAAATGCTTGGCCTCACATATCTGCGGCTTTGGGCCGACGGGCCTTTGGGGCGCGACCGGGTGACCCGCGAAATCTGCGATACGGTCGGCGCCCCGCGCGGGCAACGCATCGTTCAACTCTGGGCGGAATTGCTGGACACCTACCGGCGCTATCAACCGCATAACCGCGACGAACCTGGCTTTAACGACGCGTGTTTCGCCAGTTTTCTGGCAATCGCGGCCGAAGGCGACCGGGAGGAGGCACTGATCCTCGCCACATCATTGGTACGCCCGGATGCCGTGCTGATCCTGACCAATCTGGCCACACAAATCGGGCTTTCGTTCAAGCAGATCCTGTTGATCAGGTCAGCAGCCGGCAGATCGTTATCTCAAAAGCTGCACTAAAGCCGCTTGCGCGCAATCACCGGCCCGTCGCCCTGCGCCTCGATCCGCAGGATCGCCCGTTCAATCGGCTCGTACACCGTCGCCATGTGATGCGCATTGGCGTGGATCATCGTCGTATCATCGACCATCATACCCACGTGCCCCTGCCAGAACACCAGATCACCACGCTGATAATCGCCCTCAAAAGCCTGACCCAGCGCATCGCGCTGCATATCGCTGTCGGCTGGACATGGATTGTCACAAGCCAGCAAGGCCGCCGCAATCAGACCCGAACAATCAATGCCCCGGGTCGAATTACCACCCCAAAGATACGGCACGCCAAAGTGCAATTGCGCGACAGTTGCTGGGTCCGAAAAAGGCCGGTCCAGCCCGCGCAAATGGCTTTTGGGAACAAAACCCAGATTGGTTTCGAAAAACCTGCGTCGTTCATCCAATACGACGACGCGCGCA
>CBDTVH010000652.1:0-1877 GCA_965363665.1 uncultured Yoonia sp.
TAGATAAACAGGATGACAAAGAGTGCGGCGATATTCGTGCGGCTCATTGGCACCACGATGTCCCAGAAAAACCGCATCGGGCGGGCACCATCGACGCGGGCAGCCTCTGCCAACTCATCGGGGATGGTCAGGAAAAACTGGCGGAACAGGAAAGTTGCCGTGGCGGATGCGATCAGCGGGAAGATCAGACCGGAGTAGGAATTCAGCATCCCAAAACCTGCAACCACTTCGTAAGTTGGCACAATCCGCACTTCGACTGGCAGCATCAGCGTCAAAAAGATTAACCAGAAAAACATGCTCCTGCCGGGGAATTTGAAATAGACGATCGCAAAGGCGGATAAAAGTGAGATGATGATTTTGCCGACCGCAATCCCAACCGCCATGATCAGGCTGTTCAGCAACATGGTTCCAACCGGCACGTTGATGCCAGAGAACAGGGCGTTCTTGTAATTGGTCCAAAGCTGATCACCTGGCCACACCGGCATCGGCGGGCGGATGATATCGGCTTGCGTCACAGTCGAGGCCACAAAAGCCAGCCAGATCGGAAAGAAGATTACCAGCACACCGAGGATCATGAACACATGGGTCAGCCAGAGGCCCGACCCACGCTTTTCGACCATGCCGTGAACCTGCCGCGCCATCAGTAATGCACCCGCTTTTCGATGAACTTGAACTGCAAGACGGTCAGCAGGCCGACCACGATCAGCAGGATGACGGATTGCGCGGCGGACGATCCAAGATCCTGACTGACAAACCCGTCCGAATACACCTTGTAGACAAGGATCGTGGTCGTTTGCTGCGGTCCCCCCGCGGTGATCGTGTGGATGACGCCGAAGGTTTCAAAGAACGAATAGACGATATTCACGACGAGCAAAAAGAAGGTCGTAGGTGACAAAAGTGGCAACACAATCGTCCAGAACCGTCGCCAGAAATGCGCGCCATCAATGGCGGCCGCTTCGATCACGGATTTCGGCACCGCTTGCAGGGCGGCAAAGAAGAACAGGAAATTATAGCTGATCCGTCCCCAGGCAGAGGCAACCACCACAAGGCCCATCGCCTCGCCCCCGTTGAGCACATGGTTCCAGTCGTATCCCAACTGTCCCAGATACCATGACACCAACCCAACGCGGGTGTTGAACATAAACAGCCACAAGACGCCCGCAATGGCCGGTGCCACAGCATAAGGCCAGATCAGCAAGGTGCGGTAAACGCCAGAGCCTTTGATTAGACGGTCTGCAATGACCGCCAGAAAAAGGGCCGGGATCATAGAACACAGAGTCACAAGGATCGAAAAGATGGCCGTTGTCACGAAAGACGCGCGATAGAACGGGTCTGACAGGAGGAACTCAAAATTGCCCAGCCCGACATATTGCATCGACAGGCCGAAAGGATCGGGGATAAACAGCGATTGCCAGATCGCTTGCCCAGCAGGATAAAAAAAGAACACCGCCGAAATCACGACTTGCGGCGCAATCAGCAAGAGCGGCAAAAGCCAGCCGCGGAACTTGACCCGTTTTTCCATAAGACCCCTCGGCAAGTCAGGCGGACCAGTTGGCCCGCCTGACTTGATGCCTTAGCCGTTTGCGGATTCGAACCGACGCAACAGCGCGTCGCCACGTTCCTTGGCACTGTCCATGGCTTCCTGAGCGGTCTTGTCACCCGCCCAGATCGCCTCAAGCTCTTCGTCGATGATCCCGCGGATCTGATCGAAGGACCCAAGACGCAAACCTTTGGAGTTCGCAGTCGGCTCATTCGCGGTCATCTGGATGACGGCGACATCTGTGCCCGGGTTTTCTTCATAGAACCCGGATGCGCGCGTTGCCTCGCCAGCGGCTGTCGTGATCGGCAGATAGCCGGGGTCCTGATGCCACTGCGCC
>CBDTVH010000653.1:0-1875 GCA_965363665.1 uncultured Yoonia sp.
ACCGGTGAGAATCCGGTCGGCGCCCATAGCGTCTGCGATTTGCTGAAGGACGGTCATGTCATGCCTTTCATTCTGCGCGCACTTTAGCTCGTGCCGGCAAGAGGTAAAGGGTTACGCTCGCGTGCTATGCGATATCGGGGCGGTGCAGGACATATGTTGTACAATCCTCGTCATAGTGGGTTTCAATCCCGCGAAAGGTCATGCCGATGCGCTGCATGACCTTGTGTGATGAAATATTGTCCGGGTGTGCAACGGCAACGACAGTATCGACGCCGATGAAATCAAAGGCATAGCGCGCCGCAGCTTTTCCTGCCTCTGTCGCATAGCCCTTGCCTGTTGCCGACGTAGCCAGGCGCCAGCCGATTTCGATCTCTGCTTCTGGATTGCGCGACGTGTTGGGCACATGCCGCACCAATGACCTGTGCGGAAGACAGTTCAATGATTCCCCACCAGCTGTAGCCAAGTGCTTTCCATGCATCCCTGACCCTGCCGATGGACTCTCTTGTTCTTTCCATCGTCTCTGGCACGCCTTCGCTTAGGAATTCCATGACGGCTGGTTCGTTGTTGATGGCGTTCAGGGCGCTTGCATGTTCCAATGCAAACGGTTCCAGCCTGAGGCGTTGGGTTGTGACAATCGTGTGCGGTGGCAGGTCTATCATGGCTCCAATGTGCCATGCCAAGGCCCTGCATGAAAGACTGTCGCCGCTCAACGGCCTTCTGGCCGCCTTTGGCATTCTTCAACTAAAAGGAATGGTGGTGGCGTGGGGGAGATTTGAACTCCCGACCTAACGATTATGAGTCGTTCGCTCTAACCAACTGAGCTACCGCGCCTTACCACGAGCGTCCGATTACGCAATGGGGGCAGGGGTGTCAAACCGATTCTGCCAGTATCGTGGGTTAAAACCCACCATAGATGATGCAATGCGCCGCCTTGTAAGGTGGATCTTGATCCACCACCCCTAGTCATATCGCAGTTCAGTCGCTTTCCCCCGGAAAATCACATAGGATAATACCGTGTAGCCCAAGATGGTCGGCAGTACGATGCATGTCCCGATCAGGATGATAAACAGGCTCTCAGGCGCGCTGGCAGCCTCATAGATCGTGATCTGTTCGGGTACCACATATGGGTAGAAACTGTAGGCCATCCCGCCGAATGCCATCACCCAAAGCGCAGTTGCCGCGGCGAAGGGTTGCCATGACCTGCGGTCGTCTGCGTAGGGCATCTGGCGCAGCATCGACCAAAGCCAGAATACCAAAAGCGCCGAAAGGATCGGCAATGGAGAGAGGTAGAACGCCTCGGGCCAGCTGAACCACTTGTCAAATATCCGCGTGCTGACAAATGGCGTGGCCAGTGAGATCGCCCCGATCCCCAGGACCAAGCCCCAAATGCCGCCTTTGGCCCAGTCAACGGCCTTGATCTGGAGCGCACCGGACGTCTTGTGGATCACCCATGTCGCCCCGATAAAGCTGTATCCAACGGTCAGGAACACTGCCGTCAATATGGCGAAGGCCGTGTTGATCCATGTCCATTCCAACCCCATCACATACATGCCCAGCATGAACCCCTGACTGAGCGAGGTCATCAGCGACCCTGCGAAGAAGGCATTGTTCCACAGCCGCTTGTGTGGTGCAGGCGCTTTGGCGCGAAATTCGAATGCAACGCCCCGCAGGATCAGACCGATCAGCATGATCGCCACCGGCAGATAAAGTGCGGTCAGAATAGCGCCGTGCGCTGACGGGAAAGCGACCAGTAAGAGGCCGACCGCCAGCACCAGCCAGGTTTCGTTCGCATCCCAGAATGGCCCGATCGAGGCGATCATCCGGTCTTTTTCATCGTTCTCAGCGAAAGGAAACAGAACCCCCACGCCAAGGTCG
>CBDTVH010000654.1:0-1873 GCA_965363665.1 uncultured Yoonia sp.
GTCTTCGTGCCACCAAGGATCAATTCCATCGTCGGACCCAGTGCCTTGATCCGGCCATCTGGGTGCAGCAGAACGTGCAGGGGAAACAGATCGTCGACAGATTGCCGCGACAATAAAAGGTTCTGACGATGATCCATGGATCTTGTCCGTTGCCTCCGCGCTACGCCGCCAGCAGCGTGATTTCAAAGACGCCATGATCCGTAGCATCGGGGGTGTCAGTGATCTGCCGGACGGTGATCTGTTGCCCTGTTTCCTTGGCCAGGCCATGCAGCAGCCCGATCACCATAGGTTCCAGCCCGTCACGCTGACTGTAGTAGTGCAGCAGATACCTTTGCTCGCCCAGCTCTTCCAGTTCGAACGACGGCGGTTTCAGATGTGGCATCGACAGTTGAATGCGTGCGTGCATGTCATCAAGCCCTTCGAGGCGTTTCAGAAATGTATCTCCGGCGAATTGCATCAGGTTCCCAAAGGTGGAGTGACCGGCAAAATCCACCCAATAGGCGCCAAATACTTCCAACACCTCATGCACTGTAAGGCCGGTATGACTGACAATGGCTCCGACCAGATCATAGGTGATCTTGTCATCATAGCTTTCCATCCGCTCAAAGCTGTCGCACGAAACGCCCGCTCTTTCGCAAATGGTCTTCCATGTGGCTTCATCGTGGTTCTTCACAATGAATTCGCGGATACCTTCATTCACCATGCCGTACATCTGGATACCCCATTCTCCTGCAAACCTCCGTGTAGACGCGGAGTATTGCCGAGCAATTAACTGAAGATGGCACACGGGCCACAAAGCCTGCGCGTTTTATTGAAAACTTTAGCAATTGCGTCCCGGCACCAATCAATCGCAGCCCGCGAACGGCACAGACAGCATCAGTACCCATTGCTTTGGATTTTCGGCACTACGACTGCAGGGAACCGGTTTGTGACAAAGCGTGCCAAATCTCTCACATTGTCGTCAGGTTGATTGCGTCACTCCGGCGCATGGTTCACAAGTTTCAAAATTCTTGAAAGTCGCTTGGATGCTTGACCGTCGCGCACGTCTGCTAATCGATCCGCCGTTGAACCAGATGGGTCGCGGGCTGGCAGCGCGCGGGTTCACGGCCGATGGCATGACGATGATCGGGCTGGCTTTGGGATTGCTCGCAGCCCTTTTGATAGCGACGGGCTTGCCCGGTTGGGCGCTTTTGCCGTTGCTGGGCAGCCGACTTGCTGATGGGCTGGACGGTGCCGTGGCCCGGGCCACGCAGAAGACAGATTTTGGCGGATACCTCGATATTGCTGTGGATTTCCTGTTCTACGGGGCGATCCCAATGGCTTTTGTGATCCATGATCCGGCCAGCAACGGCGCTGCGGGTGCGTTTCTGCTCGCTTCGTTTTATTTCAATGGGACCAGTTTTCTGGGCTACGCCATTCTGGCACAAAAGCACGGGCACAAGACCGACGCGCAAGGCCAAAAGTCGCTTTACTATTCAAACGGCATTCTCGAAGGGACAGAGACCATTGTCTTCTTTGTGATCCTCTGTCTGTTGCCCGCCCATTTTTCCCCGCTTGCATGGGTCTTTGGAACCCTTTGTTTTGCGACCGCCACACTGCGGATCTATGCCGCGAAACGTATCTTCACGACGTAAAGGACGACACATATGAAACATCTCGCCGTACTGGCTGCACTTTTGGCCCCGATGCCAGCGCTGGCCGATCTTGACCTTGCCAATTGGGATGCGGTCACCGCCGAAGCTGACGGCCAGACAGTTTACTGGAATGCATGGGGCGGATCGACCACGACAAACGACTTCATTGCATGGGTCGGCAGCCGTGTGATGGAAGACTATGGTGTCACGCTGGAGCACGTAAAGCTGACTGATACCGC
>CBDTVH010000655.1:0-1872 GCA_965363665.1 uncultured Yoonia sp.
GCCGCCAAGATAAGGTTCTTCACGAATACAATGGTCATCTCTTCGATACCCTCATGATGAGTTTGCCTTGAACGTCTCCGGCCTCGATGCGCTGATGCGCGCGCTGCACATCCGCCAGCGGCACAACGTCCGCGATTGCCGGGCGGATGCGGCCTGCAGCCAGCATGTCAAATAAGACGGCAAGGTCTTGCCTGAACCACTCGGGATGCCGCCGACGCATCGCGCCGATGGAATAAAACGCGGTCGCATGCCCGTTTGGCAACCAATCCCAGAGCTTGAGCTTTATGAAGTCACGCGGGATCGAACCGCCCTGCCCCCGAACCTCGCTCATGAATCCATATGCCACCAGTATCCCGCCTGGTTTCAGCGCGTGCAGTGAACGGGAAAGGCTTTCACCCCCCAACGGATCGAAAACCGCATCGACACCCTCTGGCACGACGGCCGCGATGGCTTTAGCGAGGTTAGCTGCCTTTGCATCTATCGGCGTACCACCGCACTGCCGGATCAGGTCGTGCTTTGCGGCAATGTCAGTCCCAAACGCAGCCACGCCCGCATCTGTCGCAAGTTGCAGCATCGCCGTGCCGACGGCACCACCGGCACCGTGGACCAGAATGCTTTGGCCCGCTGCAACCCGCGCCACGCGGTGAAGCATCTGATAGGCTGTGACGGCGGACAGGATCATCGCCAGCGCGTCCTCATCAGTGACACCTTCGGGCACCGGTGTCAGACGATCGGCAGGCAGGCAGATGTATTCTGAATACGCCCCTATCGTGGTCAGATCCGCGACCCGGTCCCCGACACTGAACCCCTCAACCCCGGACCCAAGCGCATCGACCAGTCCGACCAGATCATAACCAGGCACAAAGGGCGGTTTTTCTATTACATCCGGATACATGCCCTTGCGGATCATCACATCGGTGAAGGCCGCACTTGTCACAAGCACGCGCAGGCGAACCTCATCTGGTCCCGGCTCGGGCAGCCGATCAACGGTCTGCAACTGTAGTTCCTCTGGGCCACCGAAAGCTTTCAAGACAACTTGAACGTAAGACATGGGCTCAATTCCTTTCGCGGATAAATCTGCTCAACAATTCAGCCACTTCCGCGTCATGCCCCAGCCAGATGTGCCCACCCGACGGAAAAACCGTCAGTTCGGATCCCGGGATGCGCTCTGCCAGCAGTCGCGCCGAAGCTGCCGTGCCGAAAAGATCGTCTTCGCAGGATATGATCAGCGTCGGCACGCGGATCCCCGCATAAGCAGTCGGTGATGGTGTGCCCGCCCAAAAACCATCTGTACGCAGACCGTCAGTTTTACGGCTGATCGGGAGAAGCTGATCAAGTATCGTTGCGGCGCGCTGTTGTTCCTCTTCGGGGACCTGATCCAGCAAGGCAGGGTCGGTTGCCAACAGCGTGCGCAACATCTGCCCGGGCGCCATGCGTGACAACGCCCAGAACCAGAAATCTGACCCCAGGACCGTATCGACGATGACACGCTGCATCGCCGTGAATTCCACCGGATCTCGGTTGGTCAGATTGACCGCAGGCACAAGCAGGCCCAAATGCGAACATCGGTCAGGGTGGCGCAAAGCGAATTCGGCAGCCGTCAATGCGCCGGCTGACCCCCCGATCACAGGCAACCGATCTATACGCAGATGATCGAGCAGCTCGACCAGAACGTCAGCCTGATGGGCAGGAGACGCATCATCGGGAAAAGCGCTGTTCAGATATCCAAAGCGTGATGGCGCAATAATGCGAAACCGCTGCTGGCGAAGCTTTTGGGCAAAAAGCAGACCCTGATCAAACCCGCCGCCGGTTCCGTGGATCATCAAGACGTCAGGTCCATCGCCTTCAGTGGCGTATTCCAATGCCCCTGTC
>CBDTVH010000656.1:0-1868 GCA_965363665.1 uncultured Yoonia sp.
GGCCAGCCGTGAAAAGCTTTCAAGCGACAGCATCACGGCACCCACGACAGACAGGAACACGCCCACATCAAACAGCGCCGCTGTTGCTAGCTCGAACTCCTGAAACGGTGGAATACGCACGTATGTGAAATCAGAGGTCAGGAAAGGTTTGTCTACAAACCATGACCCGATGCCGGTTAAACCAGCCACCAGGACCCCTGCCCCGATCACCCCGTGGTATGGGTACTTCAGCCGCGCGGATGTCCACGAAAAGCCGCTGGCCATATACTGCATCACAACCCCGATCGACACGATCAGCCCCGCGATAAAACCTCCACCCGGTTCATTGTGACCGCTGAGGAAAATGTAGAAGCCGACCATCATCACCACGGGCATCATCCCCCGCGTCAGCACCACCATCATCATGGGATGCACGCCACCGGCTTGCGGCTGATCGGGTTCACGGTTCAACAGCCGTCTGCCCACGGGCCCGTTCAGCAGTGATACGGTCAACGCATAGATCAGCAGGGCCGCGATACTCAGCACGATGATCTCACCGAAGGTATCAAAGCCGCGAAAGTCGACCAGAATGACGTTGACCACGTTCGTGCCGCCGCCACCTTTGTAGGAATTCGCAAGATGGAACTCAGAGATCGACGTCGCCACCGGATCGCGCAGCATGTAGTAATAGGCCAGCGCAAAGCTGGCCAAACCGCCTGCGACGGCCACGGCAACATCGCGCATCCGGCGCAGAACCGTGCTTTCAATCGGGGTGCGGTTGGGCAGAAAGTTCAGCGCCAATAGCATCAGAATGATCGTCACAACCTCGACCGTGAATTGCGTCATCGCAAGGTCCGGCGCGCTGAGGAAAACAAACCCGATCGACACCATCAGACCCACGATGCCGATCAGGATCAGCGATAGGAAACGGTTGCGGTGCAGGAAGACCATGCCGATGGTCGCCGCGACCAGCATCCCCCACCCCGAGATCAGAACCGGATCCGCGGGTTGCATGTCATGCATCGGCGCGCCGACTGTTCCGGTGATCCAGCCATAGTATCCCGCCACGACGATCACGACTGTCCCAATTGCGGCATAGCGTGTGAATGCCCCGTTATGCACGGGCAATATCAGCACTTGGGACAGTTTGACGGCCCATGAGACAACGGCCTCGAAGATCGTTTTCGCCTCTGGCCGCGGCAGCGCATCCCAGACCCGCAGCGCAGGCGTGAAAATCACCAGCATGACCAAACCGCCAACCACGGCGATAATCGACATGTAAAGCGCCGGGACCAATCCGTGCCAAATCTTGAGATGCGCAGACGGCAGCTCTGCGGCTTCGCCAAGAACGGCAGCTGTTACCAGTTTTACGAATGGCTCTGCCAGGAAAGGCGCAATGCCGATCACGACGACCGGAATAATGAAAAGCGCAGGCGGCAGCCACATGCCCGCAGGCGGATCATGCGGTTTGGCCGGATAGTCGTCGCGCACTGCTCCAAAAAACACATGGCTGATCAAACGGAAGCAGTAGGCGGCAGAGAACAGCGAACCAACCGTTGCCAGCACGGGAACCAACCATGGGGTGTTGAAAAGGACCGTGTGGTTGGCTTCTTCCAGCATCATTTCCTTGGACAGAAAGCCGTTCAGCAACGGGATACCGGCCATGGACAAGGCGGCAAGAAGCATGATGACGAAGGTCACGGGCATCAAGGTGCGCAAGCCACCAAGGCGTCTGATATCACGGGTATGCGCCTCATGGTCGATGATACCGGCAGACATGAATAACGCTGCCTTGAAAGAGGCGTGGTTGAGGATGTGGAACACCGCCGCCATCGCGCCGAACGCCGTGCCGGTGCCCAGCAGCATCGTAATCAGCCCCAGATGGCTGA
>CBDTVH010000657.1:0-1859 GCA_965363665.1 uncultured Yoonia sp.
GAAGGGCAGGGCCTGCTGGTCGGTGCCTATGAGAAAGATGTGCGGTTCTGGGCGGAAGATGGCACGCCGCAAGGCTTCGGCCATGAACTTTTCGCCGATGATCTGGAACGGATCGAAGACAATATGATGCGCGCCATAGACCGGGTGCCTGCGGTGGGTGAGGCCGGGATCAAGCGGGTGATCAACGGCCCGATGATCTGGTCGCCCGACAGCAACGTGCTTTACGGCCCACACCCTGATTTGCGCAACTATTTCTGTTGCAACGGCATCATCCCGGGGTTCAGCCAGTCAGGCGGCATGGGCCTGATGGCCGCGCAATGGATCATCAAGGGCGAAAGCGACTACGACATGTTCGCGTGGGATGTCGCGCGGTTCGGCCCGTGGGCAGATGCCAAATTCACCAAGGCGCGGGTCGGGGATCAATACGCCAAACGCTTTGCCATCCACTTTCCCAATGAAGAACGGGCTGCCGGTCGGCCAGTGCGGATGCGCCCGGCCTATGAAACGCAAAAGGCAATGGGCGCGGTCTTCGGCCTGAACTACGGGTGGGAGCATCCGCTGTGGTTTTCGGACGCGCCGGGGACGGAAGACACAAACGGGTTCACCCGTCAAAACTGGTTCGAGCCGGTCGGAAAAGAGGCGAGGATGCTGCGGCAAGCCGCTGGTATCATTGATATATCCAACTTTGCCAAATACTTTGTGCGCGGTCTTGGTGCGGCCGACTGGCTGAATGCCGTCTTTGCAAACAATATGCCCAAGGCGGTTGGGCGGTCGTGCCTGACGCCGCTGATCGGTGTGAACGGCGGCATTGCCGGTGATTTCACCGTCACACGGCTTGCCGATGATGAATTCATGATCATCGGGGGTGGCGCGGCAGAACGCTATCACCAGCGGTTCTGGAAAGAGGTTCTTTTGCCCGATGGCACTACCTTCGAAAGCCGCACTGACAGCATGTGTGGGTTCAATGTGGCCGGACCGCGGTCGCGCGCTTTGGCGATGGTTACCTCGTCCATATGCAAGGTGTTTTGATCGAACAACGGCATGGAAGGCTGTGAGGCCACACCGGCCAAAACGCTGTCGTCTGCCATCAGCGAAATGGCAAAGTTGCCCGTCAAACACATGCCGATGACCCCAACCCCGGCAGCGCCGCCATTGTCCTTGAGGTCCCGGCAGAGCGCTTTTAACCAATCCACAACGGGGCTCGACTTGTTTTTACTGAACAGGGTGAACTCTCGTCGCATACACAGCACGCGGGCAACGTTGCCTAACATGGAAATTTTACCCAGTGGCCCAAATAGGTGAGGTAACACCACACGAAAACCCTGCTCGACAAATGTGTCGGCCAGGCTGAGGGTCTCAGGTCCGATACCGGGCAGTTCCTGTATGATGACAATACATGCGTTGCTGTCACCTTTGCTATAGACATCGTGACTCACCACGGTGCCACCGCTGATAGGGGCTGTGAAGCTGCGCATTTGAAAGGTATCGAGCATCTTTTCATCCTTAGCGGATCGCGTTGGGTGAGTTCTACAATAAGTATACCCTTGCTGGGTGTGGGTTGGCTGGTTACCGCACATTAGATTCATACCATCAGGGGGTGTCTATGAGGATCAATTCTCGTCGGTTCTTGCAACGCAGCGGTGCAGGCGCGGTAAATGCCTGAATACGTGCCTGAATCAACTCAGCTGCCGCTGTTTCCACTGCGCACGGTGCTGTTTCCCGGTGGTGTGCTGCCGCTGCGCATATTTGAACCCCGTTATACCGACATGGTCAGTCTCTGCATGCGACAGCAGCATGGTTTTGGGGTGGTTCTCATTCGCGAAGGTCCCATCCTGGCCTGGAACGTGTGGGTGGAAGGC
>CBDTVH010000658.1:0-1859 GCA_965363665.1 uncultured Yoonia sp.
GGCCGGATCACCCGCGAAGGTGCCACCGTGGGCGCGGGGCAAACCGGCCGTTTGTTGTTTGCGCAGATTGATGCGGCACCCGGGTTCCGCCCCGGCGATTTCGTGACGGTCCGGATCAACGAGCCTGCTTTGAACGATGTGGCCCTTGTACCTGCCACCGCTGTGGCACCGGACCAGTCCGTTTTGATTGTGGGCGAAGAAGATCGTTTGCGCGTGGCGCAGGTGACATTGCTGCGCCGTCAGGGTGATGATGTGATCGTTGATGCGGGCGCGGCCGCAGGTGCGACGATTGTCGCGGAACGCTCGCCGCTGTTGGGTGCCGGTATCAAGGTCCGCCCGATCCAACCGGGCGGTGTTGAAGCTGCCCCCGAACCAGAGATGATCACACTTGATGCAGAACGCCGCGCCAAACTGATCGCATTCGTCAACGACGGGCGGATGCCGGATGATGTGAAAGCACGCATCATCGGGCAGTTGGAAGAAGAGCAGGTGTCGTCCGAAACCGTGACCCGCCTTGAAGCCCGGATGGGCAGCTAATGGTCACCGGGGGCGAACGGCTGAACGCGGACGGCGGCCAATCTGTTGCTGGTGTTGATGCTGACTGCTGGTTTGTTCGCCTTTCCCAACATGCGGGCGCAGTTTTTTCCTGACGTTGTTGTTGATGATATGACCGTTTCGGTCACATGGCAGGGTGCCGGGGCCGAGGATGTAGATGAAGCCATTGTGCAGGTGTTGGAGCCTGTCTTGTTGGGGGTTGAGGGGGTCACGTCCTCCTCTGCCACATCGCGTGAGGGGCGTGCGTCGATCCGCATTGAGTTTGACCCCGGCTATGACATCGATCGCGCGGCCGAAGATGTGCAACTGGCCGTCGACAGCACGACCAGCCTGCCCGAAGATGCAGACGAACCGACCGTTCGGCGCGGCGGGTGGTCTGATCGTGTCACCGACGTGGTGATCACCGGCCCCGTGGGGGTGGACCAGTTGGGGCGCTTTGCGGATGAATTCTCCACCCGACTGTTTGCCCAAGGTGTGACGCAGGTGATCGTTCAGGGTGTCGCCGCCCCCTCGACCATCGTGGAGGTGCCATCGCTGTCGCTGATCCAATACGACATCGGCCTGTCGGATATTTCGGCGCGTATCGCTGAGGAAGCGGCGGCTGATCCCGCAGGCGACGTTTCCTCGAACGCCCGAGTGCGCACGGGCGTGGCCAAGCGCAGCGCCGAAGAGATCGGCGCGATTGTGCTGCGGTCGAACCCGGATGGGTCCAAACTGACGATTGATGATGTGGCGACCGTGCGTGTTGAGGGCTCGGATCGTGAGCGGGCGTATTTCGTGGGTGAAAATCCGGCGATCAAGGTTCGTGTGCAGCGCTCGGCGCAGGGTGATGCGATCGGGATGCAGGAAACGGTAGAGGAAGTGGCGCAAGAGTTGACCGCATCCTTGCCAAACGGCGTGTCGATTGAGCTGACGAACGGCCGGGCCGAACTGATTGAAGGGCGTTTGAACATCCTGCTGGACAACGGTCTGACGGGGCTGATGCTGGTTGTTGGTCTGCTGTTCCTGTTCCTGAATGCACGCACGGCGTTCTGGGTCGCCTTTGGTATCCCGGTGGCGATGTTGGCCGCGATTGCGCTGATGTACGCGGTGGGGATCACGATCAATATGATCTCGCTTTTTGCGCTGATCATTACTTTGGGGATCGTGGTGGATGATGCGATTGTCGTGGGCGAACACGCGGATTTCCGGGTCAGGCAGTTGGGCGAACATCCGACCGTCGCGGCAGAGCGCGCCGCGAAGCGCATGTTCAGCCCGGTGTTTTCGGCGACGATCACCACGATTATCGCGTTTTTCGGTTTGGT
>CBDTVH010000659.1:0-1856 GCA_965363665.1 uncultured Yoonia sp.
CGATGGAGAACTTCTGGTCGGGGTTCGCTTCGGCGGCGTTCTTGGTCGCATCCCCCAAAAGAAAGCCAACGGTGATGATCACATCGCATTGTCCACCCAGCAGGGAATTGATGTTGGCCTCGTAATCCGTCTCGGCCTGGCTTTCCAGGAACCGGCCTTCGATATCGAAATCGGTGATTGCATCCTGCACGCCTTTCCAGGCCGTCTGGTTAAAGCTGTTGTCGTCAATCCCGCCGGTGTCGGTGACCTGACAGGCGGTAAAGGCTGATGCGCCGGTCGTCGTGACCAGCACTGTGGCCAGCGATGCGGCGATTTTGGTGAATGATGATATGAACATGATGCTTTCTCCTCAAAGGCAATCGTTCGATCTGTTGAGGGTAGCGGCGTTGGTGCGCGTCGGATTGACGAAAATCAATCAACCTCTGAGCTGTGCCCTTGGGCTTGGAACCGTCCTGCGGCATGTCAGATTGGGTTCAACATTTGATCGGGATCGGGGTCGGCTTCTTTAGGATGTCATCGGGTAATCAGGCCGATGACTTGCCGCAGATCACGGCCCCCTGTGGCCATCAGTGATTTGGATTTCACCTCAGCCACAGATTGATAGATATCAATCGGGCAGGGTTGTCTCAGTTTATCATGGCGCAAAAGTCATGCCGCCAGCCGGAGGAGACGCGCCATGCAGACCAACGCCTTCCCGCAAATGGATATCAGCGATAACACCACAGGCTGTTGCCCGCGGTTCAAGCCGCAGGGTTGGGACAACCAGCACCTGCACTTTAAGAATAAGAAATTCCTGCGCGCTACGACCCGCAGCGCCATGCATATCCCCTGGAATATGGGGCAAGTCTTTGGCCGCGTGCAGGGCCATATCGAAGATGCCGCCGCTGTTGATCGTGCCGATGAAGTGGTTCTTAGCCGCGATGTATCGGCGTGGGAGGGCGAGCATTTCTTTGCCGTCGACAAGGATGTGCCGGACGAAGAAATGACCACGCTGTCAGGTGATTTCATCACGCGTGTGTTTGAGGGGCCGTACCGCAGGGCCAAAGATTTTGCACATGATATGGAGATCGCCGCCAAAGCGATGGGCAAGACCGCGAAGCAGGTCTATTTCTTCTACACGACCTGCCCAAAATGCGCCAAAGCTTATGGCGAAAACTACATGGTAGGCGTTGCGGAGGTTGAGGACAGTTCACCCGCCAGCGCGTAAATGTCTTTCCGCACCACAGCAAAAAGGCGGCCGTTTAGGCCGCCTTTTGCAAGAATTTTAAGTAAGTTTAGCTGTCGTCACTGACATCAAGTTCGACCCAGCCTGTTGCCGTCGCAGGCGTCTGCATTTCGCCTTCATAAATCACGGCCGCCAGTTGGCTTGCGGTGTTGACGTCCAGCGTTACCAGCACATCGACATTCGCGCCGGCGTTCAGATCTGCGGTACCCAGCAACTCACCGAATTCACCGGTCGAGTAATCATAAATGGCAAGAACGCCAGTCGATGATGTGCGTACCAGGTCAATCGTGATTGAACTGTCACTTTGTACCTGTGTTTGAAAACCAAATGTGCCGTTTGCAGTCGCAGCTGTACCGAGGCTCAGGGCGGCGATAAGTGCGGTTGATTTCATAATATTTGTCATGTTTATTCTTATTCCTTTTTCGTTGCGCCTAAGGAAGTCGGTCGGCGCTTCTGGTGATATAACGGCCCATGATGGATATGGTTCCACGGGCCGTTCTATTCGGGTGACTATTTTTTACAGGAAATCATGCTCTTGCATTCATTCAGGCAAAAAAAACCTGTTGACGCACACAGTGGCGACAACAGGTGACGTGCTGCTGCACAGTTTGAGGCGAGGCAAAGGGGGGTA
>CBDTVH010000660.1:0-1853 GCA_965363665.1 uncultured Yoonia sp.
CGAGATGTCAGAGTTGGCCGCATCGCCGCCGATCCACTGACCATTATCACCGAAGCCCCCGCAAATATCCTGCGCCAAGGCAGGCGAAGCAGCACCAAGTATCAGCGCGGTAATCGCTGTCGTTTTCATATTGAAGCGGGTCATGGGGCGCGGTCCTTTGTCTTTGCACATCATCTGTCGGCGGCAAGGTAACGTGACAGTGCCAAGTTTTGCTAGGGCCGATCAGGGAAAGTTCAGGAAACGTGGCTGGTCTGCCCTATCAAGCCGTTCCAAACTGTTCGTTCCACAGTGCAACGCGTGACTTATCCCGGGCGTTGTAGGCCGTGATTGCCGCATCAAGATCAGCCTGCATATCAATCGGTTTGCCTTGGCCAATACGGGTCATTTGTTGCGTATACCACGCTGTGACGCCACCTTCCGGGGGATCGGCGAACCGGGGGAAGGTGATATCTGGTCCGCTGCTGCGCCAGGTGTGCGGCAAGTCAGGGTCAAGGATGAACGCGCGCGCCAGACCAATCACATCGGCCACGTCGTCGTTCATGATCTCAACGGCCTGTCGTGCCGTCTTGAAGCCACCTGTCAGCATCAAAGGCTTTAGCGTTTTCGCACGTGCCGCCTTGCTGAATTGCGCAAAGTAGGGCTTTCCCCCGGCACTGTCAGACGCTGACGTGGCACCTGGAAAATAGGTGCCACCACTGATGTCGATCAGATCAATCGACGTCTGGTCAAGCAATGCAACGACCTCAAGCGCTTCGGCTTGGGTGAATCCGCCTTCCAACTGGTCGGTCGCATTGAGTTTCACTGCAACAGGGAAGGCAGGACCCACTGCCTTGCGAACGGCATCAATGACGTCCAGCAGCAAACGGGCCCGGTTAGGCAGACTGCCCCCATAGGCGTCGCTGCGTTTGTTGAAGAGGGGTGACAGGAACTGGTTCAACAGAAACCCGTGTGCCGCGTGAATTTGCACCCCTCCAAAGCCGATGGTCTTTGCCAGATCGGCGGTCTTGGCAAATTGCGCTGGCAGATCGTGGATTTCGCCCAAGGTCAGCGCCGCACAGGTCAGACCGGTTAAAGCAAGCGCGCTGGGGCCCTTGGGGGTGCCAATGGGCGGATGGGTCATGGCACCCGCATGTCCAAGCTGGGCAAAAAGCAGCGTGCCGTTTTGCGACCCGGCGTCGGTCAGCTTGCGCAGCATAGCCGTATCGGACTGCGGCCCGAGGACCAGATTGCCGGGTTTTTCGGCGGCCCGCGGATCGCCCTGCACCTCGCCAATGATGCACAGGGCAGCGCCCCCTTTGGCCCAGCGATCATATAGGCGGATTTGTTCATCGGTTGGGTTGCCGCGCCCATCACCCAACGAATCCGACATCGCTGATTTGGCAAGACGGTTCTTGAGGGCCACTCCGCAAGGCAGGGTCAGCGGATCAAAGAGTGGGGCGGTCAGCATGTCATGTCCTGCTTTGACGTCGGATAAGGTGGAACATGATCCACCTTACGTTTCCGCAGCACAAGGCACGAACGAAAAAGGGCCGCACCATCGGCACGACCCCATTCCATAATCTGCTGTCGCAGGTTCAGCCCTGACGGGCCTTGAACCGGCGTTGCGTCTTGTTGATCACATAGACGCGGCCCTTACGGCGCACAATGCGGCAATCGCGGTGGCGCTGCTTGAGCGAGCGGAGGGAGTTACGTACCTTCATGGGTTCGTTTCCTGTCTGTCGCGGCGCGCGGATTGCGCCTTGGGTTGCTGTTCAGGCCCGAAAGCCCGTCGAATTCATGGTGGACGATACTGGGATCGAACCAGTGACCCCTTCGATGTCAACGAAGTGCTCTACCGCTGAGCTAATCATCCA
>CBDTVH010000661.1:0-1848 GCA_965363665.1 uncultured Yoonia sp.
CGCCGGTGGGGAATTCCGCCCCGCCCTGAGAATACGCCTGTTTTGGCACGGCCCCCGCGTCACGGCAAGAGCGTGATGGCATGATCATCCGCCCGGAAACCACCTCAGAGCATCAGGCGATCCATGACCTGACGCGGGACGCCTTCGCGCCCATGTCCTTCAGCGATGGCAGCGAACCCGGCATCGTCAATCAATTGCGCGTAGACGGCGATCTGACCCTGTCTTTGGTCGCGGAGGAAGGCGAGATCATCGGTCATGTCGCCTTCTCTCCCGCTACAATCAGCAATGCCAAGGGGGCGTGGTACGGGCTTGGCCCCATTTCAGTCCGGGGCGACAGGCAAAGGCAGGGGATAGGCACAAAGCTTGCGCAGACTGGCCTCAACATACTGCGCAAGATGGGTGCGGCAGGGTGCGTTCTAACCGGAAACCCGGACGTCTATCGTCCAATGGGCTTCTCGAACGATCACGCGCTGACCTATAGCGGCCTGAACCCCAAATATATCTCGTACTACACACTTGATGGCACGGTACCCAAAGGCGAGATTAACTTCGCCGAAGCCCTGCAAGAGGATCACCCATGATCCGTTATGCGGCTGGTCGCCTCGCATCCCTCATCATCAGCCTGATCGTCGCGTCGATCGTCATCTTCGCGGTGATCGAGGTCATCCCCGGCGATCCGGCGGCCTTTATGCTGGGCGTCAACGCGCGGCCCGATACGATTGCTGCCTTACGCGCCGAGATGGGCCTCGATCAGCCGCTGATCACACGCTACCTCGACTGGATCACGGGGCTGCTGCGCGGAGGTTTCGGCCAATCCTGGACCTACAAGACACCCGTGTCAGAACTGATCGCAGACCGCATCTGGGTCTCGCTCCCCCTCGCCATCTACGCGCTGATCCTGTCCACCCTCATCGCCTTCCCAGCAGGCATCTATGCCGCCAGCAGACGGGGCGGGGCGGGCGATGTGACCATCATGGGGGCCACGCAACTGGGCGTCGCGATCCCGAATTTCTGGTTTGCGATGATCCTTGTGCTGATCTTTGCGATCAACCTGCGCTGGTTCTCGGCAGGTGGGTTTCCGGGGTGGTCAGACCCGTTGCAAGCGCTCAAATCACTCACCCTGCCCGCCATCGCACTCGCTCTGCCGCAAGCGGCAATCCTCGCGCGGGTCATGCGGTCTTCGCTGCTGGACATGCTGGGCGAGGATTTCATCCGCACCGCACGCGCCAAAGGTCTATCCCGCCGCCAGGCGCTTTGGAAACATGCCGTCAGGAACGCGCTCATCCCGGTCTTGACCATCATCGGCCTGCAATTTTCATTCCTGCTGGCAGGCGGGATCATCATCGAACAGGTGTTCTTCCTACCGGGGCTAGGGCGGCTGATCTTCCAGTCCATCAGCGCGCGCGACCTGATTGTCGTGGAAAGCGTGGTGATGCTGCTGGTCTTCACCGTCATCATGGTCAATTTCCTTGTCGATCTGGCCTACGCCGCCGTCGACCCGCGATTGAGGACAAAGGCATGAACCGCAATCTGATCATTGGCACGGCGCTGACGCTGGTCTTTGTCGCGTTGGCGGCGGTGTCGTTTGTCTGGACGCCCACGGATATCGAAACCCTCGATATCCCCAACAGACTCCAAACACCCAATGCCACAAACCTGCTCGGCACCGATCACTTCGGGCGCGATATCCTGTCGATGATCATGATGGGCGCGCGCACCTCCATCGCCGTCGCCTTGGTCGCCGTCGGCATCGGCATGGCGCTCGGCATCCCTTTGGGTTTGCTCGCGGCGGCACGGCACGGATCGCTGCTGGATGAGCTGATTATGCGCGGCAATGACCTTGTTTTC
>CBDTVH010000662.1:0-1843 GCA_965363665.1 uncultured Yoonia sp.
CTGACGCCTCTGCCGGTTTGTTTTCTTCAGGTGCAGCTTTAACGTGCACTTCCACCGGTATCACATCGACCATCGTTTTCGCAGACGTGACCGATTCGGGTTTCACCGTGTCGGATTCTGCCGCGTTTTTCGGCTTTGCTGGTGTCTTGCGACCCTTGGCTGGCTGTTTTGCCACGTTTTCACCCCTTCAACACCCCCACCGGCCAAATTGGCAGATGATAAGATAGACTATCGCGCATCAACGGGACCCTCAAGCAATCCGCCTTTGCTTATCTGAAATCACCGTGTGATCGCAGTACCTTCAACGTCGCTGCAAGCATCGCGTTCCCATCAGGACTTGCTGCCAGCGTCACATGCTGTGTCACTTTCGGTTCAATCCCGGCTTTGACGGCTTCGCTTAACGCGATGACATGAACGGTGGCAGCAAATGGCCCCTCACCGTTTAATATGGTTGCCGTTCGGGGCGAGAACAGGGGGAAAAGAACGAAATCCTGTTCAGAAACCGCAGACTTCGCTTCATGCGTGAGCGGCAATGCCTTTTGGTCATAGACTATGATATCCTCGCAGGTGATCCCCGCCGCATTCAGCCGCGCGCTGACGTCGCCGCGCGCATGTCGACCACGAATGTGTGCAAGTTTTCCATCTGGTTTGGCCGTAATGATTGCAGCGACAAGCCCATCGGCATCGCCCGGTCCAATCCTCGGGACAAAACCGACCTTCTGCGCCAGTTCAGCCGTTTTCGACCCGACGCACCAGGCGGTAAGGCCGGCGCGCAACCCCAGCCGTTCAGACGCCAGCACGCCATTCGCAGAGGTGAAGATAACTGCATCCGGTCGGTCGCAACTGGCGTCGACAGGGACAATTTCCATCAGAGGGGCAATAATGACGTCAATTGGCCGACCCCACGCCGCCTTAAGCTTGGCCGCAAAGCTTTCGCTTTGGGCCTTTGGACGGGTCAGGATCACAGTGGGCGTCATGTCAGGCACCATTGTTTGCGCGCATTCGCAGTGTTACCTGCGACAGACCAACACGCAACCGGAAGCGCCATGACCCAGCCCTTGACCATCCTTGGCATCGAAAGCAGCTGCGACGATACCGCCGCCGCGGTCGTGCGCGGGCATGCGGTGCTGTCCTCGGTCGTTTATGGTCAAACGTCGCTGCATGCCGAATTTGGCGGTGTTGTGCCGGAAATTGCCGCGCGCGCGCATGCGGAAAAGCTGGACCACTGCGTCGAAGAAGCGCTGGTAGAGGCGAAACTGACGCTTGCTGATCTTGACGGCATCGCGGTCACCGCCGGTCCTGGCCTGATCGGCGGCGTGTTGTCGGGTGTGATGTGCGCCAAGGGTCTATCCGCTGCGACTGGGCTGCCCTTGATCGGGGTGAACCATCTGGCCGGGCACGCGCTGACACCGCGGCTGACCGATCAGTTGGCGTACCCTTATCTGATGCTTCTGGTGTCAGGCGGGCATTGTCAGTTTTTGATTGTCGAAGGGTACGACACATTCCAACGTATCGGCGGGACGATTGATGACGCGCCGGGCGAAGCTTTCGACAAAACCGCGCGGTTGTTGGGTCTGCCGCAACCGGGCGGTCCATCTGTCGAAAAGGCTGCGAAATCAGGCGATCCGGCGCGATTTGCCTTGCCAAGACCCCTGTTGAACCAACCGGGGTGCGATATGTCATTCTCGGGTCTGAAAACTGCCATCCTGCGTGCGCGTGATGGTGTCGTGGCTGACAAGGGCGGCCTGACCCCGCAAGATCAGGCGGATCTGAGTGCCAGTTTTCAGGCTGCCATCACGGATGTCCTCATTGAAAAGACTCGGCGGGCATTGGCGGAATATCT
>CBDTVH010000663.1:0-1841 GCA_965363665.1 uncultured Yoonia sp.
CCTCGGCAAAATAGAATGTCGGTGCGTCGATGATCTCGGTTGTGATGGCACCATACCCTGCCTGCGACAAACGCGGGGCAAAGGCGGTTTTCGCGGCCTCGGCGGCGGCTTTCTGTGTCTCCGAATAGGTGTAGATGCCAGACCGGTACTGCGTGCCCGCATCATTGCCTTGCCGCATCCCCTGTGTGGGATCATGGCCTTCCCAGAAAACCTGCAAAAGCTGATCATAGGAAATGACGGCAGGGTCATAGATGACACGCACCACCTCGTTATGGCCGGTCTTTCCGGAACAGACCTCTTCATAAGAGGGGTTCGGCGTATAGCCGCCCGCATAGCCCACCATGGTGGATTGCACACCGTCCAATTTCCAGAACATCCGCTCCACGCCCCAGAAACAGCCCATGCCGAACATGGCTTCTTCCATACCTGCGGGCACGTCGCCTGTAAGTGGATTACCGAACACGTAATGCGTGCTTGCCGTGGGGATCGGCGATGCGCGACCGGGCAAAGCAGCCTCGGGGCTGATCATTTCAGATTTTGCGCGGGACATGAAAAACATATGGGCCTCCTATCAGGTTCTTCTCTGATATAGCGCAAGCTGCATGATTTACTACTCTGCGGCGGCCAACAAACGTCCCTGAAACACGGTCTCGTGACCGGGGGCGGGGTGACGCGGGATCAGAAGCGACAGCAAAAGCGAAATGATCGCCATGCCAGCAGCCATCAGAAAGACCAGGCCGGGTGATTGCAGCCAGACATAACCCAAAAGCGCGGGCAGAAAGACGGCCGCAATATGGTTGATGGTAAAGGCCACGGCGGCGGTCGGCGCGATATCCTGCGGATCGGCGATTTTCTGAAAGTATGTCTTGATCGCCAAGGCGAGGCTGAAAAACAGATGGTTGATGATGTAAAGCGTCGTCGCCAGCACCACGCCCCAACCGAAATAGTAGATGCCGCCATAGGCGAAAAAGACCAGACACAGGCCGACATATTCAAACACCAGCGCACGCCGTTCGCCAAAGACCTGCACGAGCCTGCCCAGCAAAGGTGCGACAAGCATGTTGATCAAAAGCGTGAACATAAAGAGCTTGGTAATATCGTCGACCGCAAAGCCGAACTGTTCGACCATCATGAAGCCCGCAAAAACCACGAAAATCTGACGCCGCGCGCCAGACATGAACTGCAAGGCGTAATAGAGCCAATAGCGCCTGCGCAGGATCATCTTCTTGATCTGCGGATGCGGCGCCTCAAACTGCGGATAAGCCAGCAGGCAAATGGTGGCAACGACGGCTGTGAACCCACCCGACAGCCAATAGACGATGCTGTAGGTCAGGCCAAAGCGTTCCCAACTGATCACGATAAGCAGATATACGACCAGCGTGGCGGCCGACCCCGCCGACAATATCCAACCCAGCGTTTGTGGTGCTTTCTTTTTGTCGATCCACTGCAATTGCAGCGATTGATTGACCGTTTCGTAATAGTGAAAGCCGATTGAGGACAGCATCGTCACTGCCAAAATCCCGCCCATCTGGGGGAACTGTGCCGTCACAGCCGTGGCTGCGCCCAGCATGATCAGTGCCACCAGACCCAAAACCTGCTCGCGAATGAACATGATGAGGGCGATCACACCGATCGCAAAGAACCCCGGAATTTCGCGCACCGTATGCAACCAGCCGATGTCGGAGCCGTCAAAACCGGCAACTTCAATCACAAAGTTGTTGAGCAAGGCCGACCAAGTCGCAAACGCAATCGGCATCGCCATCGCCATGACAAACAACAGCGACGTAGGCCTGCGCCAAAGCGGCAGTGAATGGGCATCTTCGAGACGGACGATATTCATG
>CBDTVH010000664.1:0-1841 GCA_965363665.1 uncultured Yoonia sp.
ATGCGCTTGCCGTGTCCTGGGCTGCAAAGGCCGCTGGCGTCGATGCGTTGATCATGATGCCCGAAGCGACCGATCCCCTGCGGATTGCGGGCTGCGAAGCGCTGGGGGCGACCGTGATCCTGCACGACGACATGGCAGCGGCCTTTGCCGCCATGAATGACGCAGCGGCGGCGGGGCGCGCCCTGATGCACCCGGTTGAGGCCGAACATATGATCCTTGGCGCGGCCACCTGCGGCTATGAATATGCCACCCAAGCGCCGCAGATTGACACTTATGTCATTCCGATCGGCGGCGGCGGAATGATCAGCGGGATGGCATGTGCAATCAAGCAAATGAAGCCGGGTGCGCATGTCATCGGGGTGGAACCTTTTGGCGCGGACAGCATGTCGCAAAGCTTTGAAGCCGGCCATCCGGTGCGGATCGAAAAGGTCGCAACCATTGCCGACAGCCTTGGTGCGCCGCTGGCAATGCCACTGACCTATGAGGTGGCGCGCGCGCATGTGGATAACATCGTCAAGATCGAAGACCATGAGATGCTGGCCGCGATGGATATCTATCAGAATGTCCTGCGGATCACGGCAGAGCCTGCTTGCGCGGCTTCGCTTGCGGCGATCCTTGGCCCGCTCAAGGATGATCTGGCGGGGCGGCAGGTTGGCATCATTGCCTGCGGGTCCAATATTTCGCTCGACCGCTATGCCAGCTTGATGGCAACACTATAGGCTTGCCCTCAGTTTAGCCTCAAGATCGTCTACATCATCAGCAACTTGGACAAAGCCAAGGATATCATCGCCCGCAAAGCCATTGTCGACCACGTGTTGCAGCAGATTGTAAAGTGGGTCCCAGAAACCGTCGATATTCAACAGGATCAGCGGCTTGTTGTGCAGCTTGAGCTGCCGCCACGTCAGCGCCTCAAAGAATTCATCCAGTGACCCCGCGCCGCCGGGCAACACCACGACGGCGTCAGCGTTCATGAACATGACCTTCTTACGCTCGTGCATCGTTTCGGTGATGACAAACTGATCAAGATCGCGCTTGCCTACCTCCCACTCCAGCAAATGCGCGGGGATCACTCCAAAGGTCTTGCCGTCTGCTTCCTGCACCGCATTGGCCACGCGCCCCATCAAACCGACGTCACCCGCGCCATAGACAAGACGCCAGCCATTCGCGGCCAGCATCAGCCCTGTGTCGCGTGCCGCCTGTGCGTATGCCGGCACATTGCCGTCCCGAGAGCCACAGTAGACGCAAACCGATTTGAGAGATGCAGACATCGTGGTCCCTTCGCGCTAGCTTCACTTTGACCGGTCATAGCCGCGTTGTTAAGGTGGCTCAACCATCGGGGACGGGGCAGCCAAAGATTGGCTTTGCATAAGGGATGAAATGTGACGGAAGAGGTGAAATCAGGTGCAAGACCTGTGGTTCTTGGTGCTATCGCGGCGCTTGCCGTCGGCGTCGTGATATTTCTGCTGATGCCGCAACCCGATATCGCAGCCCCCCCGGTCACGACCGATGAGGTGACACCCGCCTCCGCCCCGCAGGTTGCCGCGGACGCGCCTGAACCACAGCAAATCGTCCAGGTGCCCGAATTCGATACGTTTCGTGTCGAACCAGACGGCAGCATGGTTATCGCCGGTCGCGCAGCACCGGGACAGACCGTTGCCGTGATGCTGGCCGACACGATGATTGACAGGGTTGCGGCCGACCGCTCTGGCAGCTTTGTGTCGTTGCCTGTGGCGGGTCCATCAGATCAACCACGCAGGCTGTCGCTTTTGGCAGACCCGGACGGCGCGGCCATCGCATCGACGACAAGTTACATCGTGGCACCGATCACCGCACCTGTCATT
>CBDTVH010000665.1:0-1830 GCA_965363665.1 uncultured Yoonia sp.
CGCCTGATGTCCGTGAGGCAATCATGGAAGCCTCGCTCAAGCGCGAGGCGCAGCTTCTTGCAGCGAAGGTCATGATCTGGACCACGACACCTTGGACAATCCCCCAGAACCGCGCGGTCTGTTTTGGCTCGAATATTTCTTACGGGCTTTATGAAGTCATTGGTCGTCCCGAGGAATGTTGGGCGACGATTGGTGAAAAGATGGTCGTGGCCGATGCGTTGGCCGACGAGGTCTTTGCCGCCGGTCGTCTGGTCGGCGATGAAATGATCCGTCGCATTCGCGATGTATCGCCCGATGAATTGGCGGCACTGACGCTGGCCCACCCGCTGCGCGGTGCAGAGGGTGCGGATGGTGAATGGGACTTTGACGTCCCATTGCTTCCCGGCGATCACGTCACTGATGATGCAGGCACCGGTTTCGTGCACACGGCCCCCAGCCACGGTGACGATGACTATGCCATCGGGGTCAAGCATGGCTTGCCGATGACCTATAACATCCTTGATGACAGCAGCTATCGCCCTGATCTGCCGTTCTTTGGCGGCGAAAGTATCCTCAAGCCAAACGGCAAGCCCGGTGGCGCCAACAAGGCTGTGATCGACAAGCTGGTCGCGGTCGGCGCCCTTTTGGCGCGCAAGCGTATCACGATCTCTGACGCACATAGTTGGCGCTCCAAGGCTCCTGTGATCCGCCTGAACCGTCCGCAGTGGTTTGCGGCCATCGACAAGGCGGTGGGCGATGGGCAGGACGATTACGGCACCACGATCCGCGAACGCGCGCTGCGGTCCATCGACGAACTGGTGACATGGACCCCGCAAACGGGGCGGAACCGCCTTTATTCCATGATCGAAGCCCGCCCGGACTGGGTGCTGTCGCGCCAGCGCGCCTGGGGTGTGCCGTTGACATGTTTTGTCAAGAAGGACACGCAGCCGACTGACCCCGACTACCTGTTGCGCAATGAGGCCGTCAACGCCCGCGTCTTGCAGGCGTTTGAGGAAGAAGGTGCAGACGCTTGGTACAAGGAAGGCGCGAAAGAGCGCTTCCTTGGCAATAACGTCAATCACGAAGACTATGAGCAGGTGTTCGACATTCTTGACGTCTGGTTCGACAGTGGTTCCACCCACGCCTTTGTGTTGCGCGACCGTGAAGATGGGTCCGAGGATGGCATGGCCGACCTTTACCTTGAGGGCACCGACCAGCACCGCGGCTGGTTCCACTCATCCATGTTGCAGGCCTGCGGCACGATGGGCCACGCGCCCTATCGCGGTGTACTGACCCATGGTTTTACGCTGGATCAAAAGGGCATGAAAATGTCCAAATCCATCGGCAACACCATCGCGCCGGAACAGGTCGTCAATCAGTATGGCGCGGATATCCTGCGGCTTTGGGTGGCGCAGTCCGACTATACCGCTGACTTGCGGATCGGAGATGAAATCCTGAAAGGTGTGGCCGACAGCTATCGCCGTCTGCGCAATACGCTGCGCTTCATGCTGGGGTCGCTATCCGATTTCACCGAGGCTGATCGGATTGCGCCTGCGGAGATGCCGGAACTGGAACGCTGGGTGTTGCATCGCTTGGCACAGTTGGATGAACAGGTGCGCAGCGGTTACGCCAAGTACGATTTCCAAGGTGTGTTTCAGGCCGTCTTTACCTTTGCCACGGTTGAACTATCGGCCTTCTACTTCGACATTCGCAAGGACGCACTTTATTGCGATGGCGATACCACGCGACGCCGGGCAGCGCGGACTGTGCTGGATATCCTGTTCCACCGCCTGACCAAATGGCTGGCCCCCATGCTGACCTTCACCATGGAAGAGGTCTGGCTGGAACGGT
>CBDTVH010000666.1:0-1829 GCA_965363665.1 uncultured Yoonia sp.
GTTTCTTCACGCCATGAAAGTAGTTGATCATCGCCATGCCACCCCAGCAGACGCCAAAGGTGGAATGCACGTTGGTCTGGGTCCAGTCAAAGACCTGCGTCAGCTCGTTCCAATAGGTGACCTCTTCAAAGGGCAGGTGTTCGATGGGCGCACCGGTGATGATCAGCCCGTCGAATTTTTCATCCCGCACATCGCTGAACGGCCGGTAGAATTCGGCCATATGTTCGGCAGCGGTCGTTTTGGTTCGGTGTTCGGACATGCGGATCAGCGAGAATTCGATCTGCAACGGGGTCGCCCCGATCAGCCGCGCAAACTGGTTTTCGGTCTGGATCTTCTTGGGCATCAGGTTCAACAGCGCAATCCGCAGCGGGCGGATGTCCTGACGGGCGGCGGTGTCTTCATCAAGCACCATGACGCCTTCGTTCGACAGAACGTGATAGGCAGGCAGGGCAGAGGGCAGTTTGATGGGCATCGGTCAATTCCTGATAAGAGGGCAGAGATAGGCGGACTAGCCGCGCATCTCAAGGGCGTCAGCGATCATGCCAACAAAGCCCTCCGTATCCTTGACCTGTTCGACGGCCTGTTGCGGCACGGTGATCCCCCATTTGTCCGCCATTGCCTTGTAGCGGGGCTGGCGATGCGCCAACGCCTTGGCAAAGGCCCAGCGGATGAAATCATCGGGGTTCACCTTGTCCGGGGCCACGTTGAATTCCGCCAGATAGGCGTTCCAAGTGTCCAGCAAAAACACGGGATCATAGGACATCGGTTTGGGCTCGCGGTCAAACCGGCGGATCAGCTCTGCCGTATGCGCATCAGTGCCTTCGATCCAGACCATCAGCGTCTTGGATGCCAGATCGGTCATGATCGGGTCATCGGGGTCATTCACGTCGACCCATTCACAAATTGATCCGCCCGTGTCGCAAACGAAATGCGGATACTGATAGAGCCTGCTGGAGCGTTCGATGAAATGGCCCGTGTCATGCAGCGCCGCGATTTCGGCTTGCTGAAACTGGTCCTGACGGCGGGTATATTCATCCCACGGCAGACCGCCCAAGTCCGGATCACCAGGCTTGCCCAGATAGGACGACATCGGGCGCAAATCATTGAACGAAATATTGGAGCCGATGTAGATACTGTCGCTGCGCAGAAGATCGCGCAGGAACGGCACCTTCATGGCCTCGCGCTTGGCGTTATCGGCGATCAGCTCGCCCATGTAGCGCGTGCCGATCCGGTAATCTATCGAATAGTGAAACCAGTCACCGGTACTGCGCAGCATGTTGGACAGATAGGTTTTACCGAGGCCCGACATGGCAAAAAGCAGGACACGTTTCTGCGGGGCGTTGCGCCACTCGGATGCGGATGCGTAAATCATGGTGCCGTGCGTAGCTGGCCCCATGCGCGTTTTCCAGTGGTTTTTGCGTGGCTCATCCGATCAGCCAGCGGAAGGTGCGCGCCAGCACCTTTTGACCATCGGCGCGCACAGGTGCGCCATGCGCCATCAAGAGCCGTTCGATTGGCCATTCAAGCAGCTTTGCGACCGTGGCCCGCGCTTTCTTCCTGTTGCCGAACCCAAGGCGGAATTTCCGCGGAACGTTGGGCGCATCGCCCACCATCAGATCAAGGCTGGCCATCACATGCCGCCAGCCTTTGTGAAAATCGCGCGGAAACTGCTGGATGATATCGGTGAAGATGACCGTGCGACTGGCATGATGAAAGAAAACGACTTCGTCGGTCAGCTTGTTGTGCAGGATAATCTGGTCAAGGTGGTCGGCTCATGCGGGGGCAGGGGTATAACCCAGCACGCCGTCGAACCGCAGATCAGGCCGTTT
>CBDTVH010000667.1:0-1822 GCA_965363665.1 uncultured Yoonia sp.
GCGTGCGGACCGTCACCTGATTTGCAATGTTCATGCATTTTCCTCAAAAATATCGGTAATCTCAAACTTGTCGACATCGACCAACCCCAGATCAGAGATCCGCAACGATGGGATGACAACAAGCGCCAGCAGCGAATGCTGCATATAGGCATTGTTCAATGTGCAGCCGCATTCGGCCATCGCCGCGACCATCTGGTCAGCCTTGGCAGCGACTTCGGCAGCGGGGCTGTCGGACATCAGGCCGGCAATCGGCAATTCGACAAGCGACAGTTCTTTGCCGTCCTTCCAGACAGTCACGCCGCCGCCAACTTCACCCAACCGGTTCGCCGCCGCAGCCATCATCGCCCGGTCTGTGCCCACAACGATCATATGGTGGCTGTCGTGTGCGACGGTCGACGCCATCGCCATCTTGCCGGCGTAACCAAAGCCAGAGACGAAACCGTTCACCACCTTGCCGGTGCCTTGGTGGCGTTCGACCAGCGCGATCTGATAGGTATCGCCTTCGCCCTCAACCAGCCCATCGACAACGGGCAGTTCTGCCGTCAGAGCCTCGGTCGGGGCTTGGTTTTCGACAACACCGATGACCTTGGCTTTGACCTTGTTCTTACCTTCGGGGGCATGGATCGCAAAGTCCGCGTCCTCTAGCGTCTTGCCCATATGCACTGTCTTGCGCGCATCGTCAGGCCAATCGAAGTGCGGACACTCTACCGTAATCTTGCCGTCCTTCGCCACGGTTTGCCCGCGCGCGATCACTTCCTCGACTGGCAATTCCGTCAAGTCAGACGTCAGGATCATATCTGCGCGTCGTCCCGGCGCGATTGAGCCCAACTCACGCTCCAGTCCGAAATGCGTCGCCGTGTTGATCGTCGCCATTTGCAGGGCGATCACAGGGTCGCACCCACAGGCAATGGCATGGCGGACCACACGGTTCATGTGGCCATCATTGACCAAGGTCCCAGAGTGGCAATCATCGGTGCACAAAATGAAATTGCGCGGATCTAGCCCCTTTTCAGTAACCGCCGTTATCTGGCTTTCGACATCATACCACGCCGACCCAAGGCGCATCATCGACCGCATCCCGTTGCGCACGCGGGCAATGGCGTCAGCCTCCGCCTGCGACATAGGCCGAAAATGCTGTGCCCTTATCAGGCGAAGCATAGTGCCCGCCAACGGTCTTGCCTGCATTCATCGTTGCCGCCATTTCGGCCAGCATTTGGGGATCACCGTTGATCACACCGGGGAAATTCATCATCTCGCCCAAACCGATGATACCGGGCCAGGCCATCGCTTCGGCCACGTCTTCGGCGGAAATTTCAAACCCTGTTGTCTCCAAACCCGGCGCAGAAGGCGCGCAGGATGGCATCTGGGTGTAGATGTTCACAGGCTGCATCAGCGCCTCGTCATGCATCATGCGCACACCACGCAGGCCCAGCACATTGGCGATCTCATGCGGGTCGGTAAACATGGTTGTCGTGCCGTGCGGGATCACGGCGGCGGCAAATTCGGCAGGGGTCAGCATACCGCTTTCGATATGCATGTGGCCGTCGCACAGGCCAGGGATCAGATAGCGCCCCTCGGCCTCGATCACACGGGTCGTGTCGCCGATACAGTGGGACGCATCCGGACCGACATAGGCAAAACGGCCATCGGCCACCGCAACTTGCCAGCCATCAAGAATTTCCCGGGATTGGACATTCACCAGCTTGCCACCGCGAATGACCAGATCGGCCGCATCGCGCCCGGCCGCAACGGCCACCAAACGGGGGGCAACTTCGGCCCATGATTTGAAATGCGTTTCCATCCCCAATGGTTTCACCGTTTT
>CBDTVH010000668.1:0-1817 GCA_965363665.1 uncultured Yoonia sp.
GGTGCCGCGTAAAGGATTGCCCGGTGCCCATGCCCGTGTTTAAAGCCTAAGCGGTGCTGGCCAGCAAGGTGGCAGGCGTTACGCCCTCACCCGCCGCGTATCTGGATGCAGGGCTGTCCCCAATATATGATCGGCGCTGTGGATCACCTTCTGCGCGCTGCCCACAATTTCAGGTTGGGGGGCTTGGGCAATGGACAGATTCTTGCCTGGATAATCCAAAGTTGACAGGAAATGGCGCATGCAATTCAGGCGCGCACGTTTCTTGTCGTTGGACTTTACGACGGTCCAAGGGGCGTCGGCAGTATCTGTATAAAAGAACATCGCTTCCTTGGCTTCGGTGTAATCGTCCCATTTATCAAGACTGGCCTTGTCGATGGGTGACAGTTTCCACTGCTTGAGGGGGTCCGTGGCGCGCGACGCAAACCGGCGTTTTTGTTCGTCCTGCGTGACCGAGAACCAGTATTTGTAAAGCCGGATGCCGGAGCGCGTCAGCATCCGTTCCAGTTCAGGGGTTTGGCGCATGAATTCAAGGTATTCTTCCGGCTTGCAGAACCCCATGACCCGTTCGACCCCGGCGCGGTTGTACCAGCTGCGGTCATAGAGGACCATTTCGCCGGACGTGGGCAAATGCTCGATATAGCGCTGGAAATACCATTGGCCGCGTTCTTCGTCGCTGGGTTTGTTCAACGCAACGACACGTGCAGCGCGCGGGTTCAGGTGTTCGGTAAACCGTTTGATCGTGCCACCCTTGCCTGCCGCATCACGACCTTCAAACAGCAGGACAAAGCGCTGGCCTGTCTCTTGCGCCCACAGTTGGACCTTCAAGAGCTCGGCCTGCAATTCGGCCTTTTCGGCTTCATACGGGCGGCGGGCGAGCTTGGGCAAACGTGCGGTTGCGCGTCTTTTGCGGGTCGTTGGTTTGGTGTCCAGCACGGTGTCTTTCATGTCGCTCTCCTTGACTGCTTGGCTGCAATTCTAGCAGTTGTCGGCCGGGACCGCCTTGATGTGCCTCAAACGGGTGCGACAGCGCGCCCGTTGATTATTTCTGCCGCCGGACTAACATTATTTCACACGTAAACCGCAGGAGGACACAATGCGTCTCACAGTACTTGCCCTCGCTATGCTGCCTATGGCTGCACATGCCCAAAATACTACATTGCCCACCCCGACCGAGCCTGTCGCCCAATCGCAAAGCTGCCCCGTCGGCACCGCCTGGAGCGAAGCCGCCGGTGCCTGCGCCGAAGTTGCCGATGCCACATCACCCATGAAGGGTCTGGGCGGCGGCACTGGATGCAACTACGGAGCCGCCCGCGAGGTAACGTCCTGATCTGAAGGCAAGTCCCTGAAGGTCATCGAAAATGCAATTTGCGACCGCGTGTTGTAATAGGCGGTCGCCGGATCGGCAGTGAGCTCAGCAGAGGCGTTGCGTTAGTTTGGTGGCGTGACGCTGAGCGGAGCCAGGTTTCGACGGGTGCAGGATGGGCAAACGGTGTATTTGGGGGATCTGGGGAGGCCAAGGTGAACCCTGACGCACGCAGCTTGTAAAGCGGGGCGGGGGTGGCCACCTATCATTGAGCCGCCCTATTTTGGGACGGCGCTATGAAAGGGATCACCATGTCCTTCAAAGACCTCAGCACACAAAAGACGCCGGACTCCGCCGTGAAAACGCCAAAGACCGAAACGGTTGCGGCCAAGCCTGATGCGAAAGCGCCAGAAGTGAAGGCGCCCGCAAAAAGTTAACGGGTTGCGGGGGGAACCCTGCCGAATATGAATATGTGCGAAGGCGTGTCATGTGAGTGATGCGCCTTTTGTTTTTT
>CBDTVH010000669.1:0-1813 GCA_965363665.1 uncultured Yoonia sp.
TTGTTGCTCTGTTGCAGGACCGTACGCACGCGTCCCTCCATCAAGGCCGTTCCGTCGGTCACATTGATCGTCATCTGGCCTGCTGAAATCGCACTGGGTCCTTGGGTCAGCAGCACATCACCTGTCAGTATCAGAAGGCCTGTATTGATATCATAATCCGCGCTTTGCGCCTCTGCCGCTTCATCAGCAGTAACAAATGTCACGCCTTGCGATGCGATCAGCCGCGCGATCTGAGAGGTGTCGGCTCCATAAACGACCTCAACCTGACCGGCGGTCAGGCGCAAATCACCCTGCGCGATGATCACATTGCCATCGAACACGGCGCGCCCACTGTCCTGATCAACCGACAAACTATCGGCGGTTACTTCGATGGCGGCTGAAGTATCGACCTCGATCCCGCCCAGATCGACATTTGTCTGCGCGTTCGCGATCCCGATGGTCGCGACAAGAAAGGATGCGCAAAAAGCGATCAATCTGAGCATCGGTGCGGTATCCTTCGTCACTGGGGTTCTGGTTTGTATAACAGGTGGACGCCGTCAGTGAACAGCATCTGTTGCGCGATGCCGTCTGAAGCTATCTGAAACGTGACTTTGCCAGCCGTCAGCTGCCCAAACGGTGCGCGTATTTCCAGCAGCCCGTCGGTCGTGACCAGCCCAGTGTCCAGCTCTGCGATCAGTCCGTTCGTTTCCATTTCATACCCGGTTGAGGTGACCAGCCGTGCCAAGCCCAAAAAGCGCGCGATGCGTGCCCGGCCGTCGACTTCGCCCAATGTGGCTGTGATTTGAATATTGCTGCCATCGGCGTTGTCCATCCGCAGCCGCATATCGTCTATCGTAACCGTATCAGGGCGGGCATCGTCCGGGCGCGCGGTGCTGGCAGAGATCACGATTACCGCGCCATCATCGGTCACGCCGGAAAATTCGGGCGCTGAAAGGCGTTGTTCACGCGCAATGGCCTCAACCTCTTCAAGAGCGAATTCATTGGGTTCGGTGGTTGTGCGCGCAAGCAGAAATAGCGTCGATAACAGCGCCAGCGCGCAAAGCGGCAGGATGATCTTTGCCCATCCGACAACTTGCGAATAAAGATCGTCGGCAGGGACCACAGCTATACGATCCCGGCGCGCAGGCAGTCGTGAATATGCAAAAAGCCTGCTGCGCGGCCCGCGCCCGCAGGATCAACGGCGAAAAGACAGGTGATTTTCTTGTCGTTCATCAGCGCCACGGCCTCTTCGGCCAGTGCCTCGGGTGCGACGGTTGTGGGGTGCGCGGTCATGACCTCGCGTGCGGTATGATCCAAAAGCCCTGCCATGTGTCGCCGCAAATCACCGTCTGTCACAATCCCGATCAGGCGCTGATCTGCGTCAGTCACCCCAACAACGCCAAAGCCTTTCTGGCTGATCACCAACAGCGTTTCGCTCATCGGGGTGTCTGCCGGCACCAGCGGTACGGCAGTTTCCACATGCATCAGGTCGGATACTTTCGACAGCTGTGCGCCCAGTTTCCCGCCCGGATGAAATTCGCGAAAGTTCTCTGGCGTGAAATCGCGATGCTCCATCAGCGCGACGGCAAGTGCATCGCCCAATGCCAGCGTCATGGTGGTTGAGGTTGTCGGAACGACACCAGTACCACACGCTTCGCCCAGATTTGGCAGAACAATTGCGACGTCGGCGCGTTGTAATAGTGTGCTGTTCGGCTTGCTTGCGACGCCGATCATGGGGATGCCGAAGCGCCGGGTATATGCAACAAGATCTGCCAGTTCCGGTGTTTCGCCCGAGTTCGACAAGACCAGCACAGCATCGCCGCGCGTCATCATG
>CBDTVH010000670.1:0-1807 GCA_965363665.1 uncultured Yoonia sp.
CCGTTCATCCGCGAAGCCCGCGCGTTACGCGCCACCGTCCTGCGCCATCCCCCCGGACATATTCAGCGCACGGCCAGTTACTACCTGTCTTTGGGACATTATGATGCTTTGGTCCGCCGGATGAGCAAAACCTATCACGAGCGCAGACAAGTTATGGTGGATGCGCTCAACGACCACGGTTTGACCATCGCCGGTCAGGGTACGTATGGCGGATCATCTGTCTGGCTAAAGGCACCGGCGGGGATCAATACGACCAAACTGGCCGAGGCTTTGCGCGCCAAAAGTGTGCTGGTCGAACCCGGCGCGCCCTTCTTTGCAAGTGAAACGCCACCGGAGGAGTACCTGCGGTTGGCCTATTCCTCAATCCCGTCGTCACGCATTCCACAGGGAATAGGCTTGATCGCCGAGGCAATCCGAAGTAGTTAACTTTTGAGACTTGGAGTCTCAAAAAAGTTTACTCTGGCCTTAGGAACGAAAGGCAATTGGACCTAACGCCAGATCGGTGCAGAACTTAGTGTCACCGCAGCGAAAGAGGGGGGAATCTGCACCCCAATTTTCTATGGAATTTTAGGGAAGGACCCACCGCCATGAAGATGACCACTGAAGAAGCCTTCGTCAAAACGCTCCAGGCGCACGGCATTCGCCACGCTTTTGGTATTATCGGCTCTGCCATGATGCCGATCTCGGATATCTTTCCAAAGGCAGGCATCACCTTCTGGGACTGCGCCCATGAAATGACCGCCGGCATGATGGCAGACGGCTACACCCGCGCCACTGGTGAGATGTCGATGATGATTGCGCAGAACGGCCCCGGCATCACCAATTTCGTAACGTCGGTCAAGACGGCTTACTGGAACCACACTCCGTGCCTGCTGGTCACGCCACAAGCGGCCAACAAGACGATCGGCCAAGGTGGTTTTCAGGAAATGGAACAGATGAACCTGTTCAAAGACTGCGTGGCCTATCAGGAAGAAGTCCGCGACCCGACCCGGATTTGCGAGGTTCTCGCCCGTGTGATCGCCAAGGCCAAGCGTTTGTCCGGCCCTGCCCAGATCAACATTCCACGCGATTTCTGGACCCAGGTGGTCGATATCGAAATCCCCGAGCCGATTGAGTTTGAAGTGTCCCCCGGCGGCACAACTTCCATTTCCAAAGCCGCAGAGATGCTGTCCACCGCCAAATTCCCAGTCATCCTGAACGGCGCTGGCGTTGTTCTGGCCGAAGGCGGCATCGAAGCCTCTCGCATATTGGCTGAAAAGCTAGACGCGCCGGTTTGTGTTGGCTACCAGCACAACGATGCGTTCCCCGGCAATCACCCTCTGTTTGCTGGTCCGTTGGGTTACAACGGCTCCAAGGCGGGCATGGAATTGATCAGCAAGGCTGACGTCGTTCTGGCCTTGGGCACACGCCTGAACCCATTCTCGACCTTGCCCGGTTACGGCATTGATTACTGGCCGACAAACGCCAAGATCATTCAGGTCGACATCAACCCAGACCGCATTGGCCTGACCAAGAAGGTCACAGTCGGTATTGTTGGTGACGCCGCCAAGGTTGCCAACGGCATCACCGCGCAACTGTCCGATGATGCCGGTGACGCAGGCCGCGCCGAACGCAAGAACATGATCGCGCAGACGAAATCTGCATGGGCGCAGGAACTTACTTCGCTTGATCACGAACAGGACGATCCGGGCACCACATGGAATGAGCGTGCACGTGCCGCACGTCCAGACTGGATGTCCCCCCGTCAGGCATGGCGCGCCATTCAGGCTGCGATGCCAGAGGATGCGATCATCTCTTCCGACATCGG
>CBDTVH010000671.1:0-1807 GCA_965363665.1 uncultured Yoonia sp.
CGATGATCTTTCAGGATCCGATGACATCGCTGAACCCCTATCTGCGGGTCAGCGAACAGATGGCCGAGGTGCTGATGCTGCACAAAGGCGTCAGCAAATCGCAGGCCATTACCGAAGCGGTGCGGATGCTGGATGCTGTGCGTATTCCCGATGCCCGCGCGCGGGTCACGATGTACCCGCATGAATTTTCCGGTGGCATGCGGCAGCGGATCATGATCGCCATGTCGCTGCTTTGTCAGCCGCGCCTGCTGATCGCAGATGAACCGACCACGGCGCTGGATGTGACCGTGCAGGCGCAGATCATGCAGCTTTTGGGCGATATCCGGCAGGATTTCGGCACCGCCGTCATTCTTATCACGCACGATCTGGGCGTTGTTGCGGGCTTCTGTGACCGGACCCTGGTGATGTACGGCGGGCAGGTCATGGAGGAAGGCACCACGGACGATATCTTTGCCAACCCCACACACCCCTACACCAGTGGCCTGCTCAAAGCGGTCCCCCGTCTCGATCGGGATGATGGTGAATTAGTGACGATTTCAGGTGAGCCGCCGGATATGTCCAATCTGCCGCCCGGCTGCCCGTTTTCGCCGCGTTGCGCACAGGTCATGGACCATTGCCCGACAGTGCGCCCCGATCTTGAACAGGCAGGCGACCGCCGCCGGTCGTGTCACCTACCCGTGCAGGAGGTCGCGTGATGGAGCCGCTTTTGTCAGTGCGCAACCTGTCGGTCACATTCGACGTGCGCCGCCCCGGATCATGGCCCTGGACGCCGCCGCGCAAACTGCATGCGGTGTCAGAGGTGTCGTTCGATATCCAGCCGGGCGAATGCCTTGGGATCGTGGGTGAGTCCGGGTCCGGCAAATCCACTATCGCCCGCGCCGTCGTCGGCACGATCCCGTCCTCGGGCGGCAATATCTTTTTCGAAGGGGCCGATCTGGCGAACATGTCCGTCAGCCAACGTCGGGTCCACCGGCGCGACGTGCAGATGATCTTCCAAGACCCGCTGGCCGCGCTGAACCCGCGGATGACCGTGGGCGAGATTATTGCGGAACCGCTGATCACCCACGAACCGAACACGTCCCGCAAGGACGTCAAGAAACGGGTCGGTCAGATCATGGAACGGGTCGGCCTGCTGCCCAACCTGATCAACCGCTACCCGCATGAATTTTCCGGCGGGCAATGCCAGCGCATCGGGATCGCCCGCGCGCTGATCCTGAAGCCCAAGCTGATCATCTGTGATGAGCCGGTGTCCGCTTTGGACGTGTCGGTGCAGGCGCAGGTCATCAACCTGCTGATGGAACTGCAACGGGATATGAACCTGTCGATGATCTTCATCGCCCACGACCTCAGCGTGGTGAAGCACATCAGCGACCGCACGCTGGTGCTGTATCTGGGCCGCGTGATGGAAACGGCAAACAGCCGTAAACTGACGACGCTGCCCGAACACCCCTACAGCCAGGCGCTGATCGCGTCGGTCCCGATCCCCGATCCTGTGTTGGAACGGGCCAGGCCACGCCCCATCCTGGAAGGGGAACTGCCCTCACCACTGGCACCGCCCTCCGGCTGCGTCTTCCGCACGCGCTGCCCCAAGGCACAGCCCTCTTGTGCGCAAAATCGGCCTGTGTTGGAAAACATCGGCGACCGGCACTTTGTGGCATGCCCCTTCCACGAAGCCGAACATGTGCTGGCAGAACATACGCGCATCGGCAGCGATCTGCTCGTCATGGGCTGCTATGGGCATTCCCGTCTAAGGGAAATGGTGCTTGGCGGTGTCACCAACCATGTGCTGAACCACCTCAAGACACCG
>CBDTVH010000672.1:0-1806 GCA_965363665.1 uncultured Yoonia sp.
TGCAGAGGTAAATGGTGACCCGCCGAGTAGTTCCGCCAGATAAACAAGTGCCGCAGCCTCGTCTTGTGCGCCGGGGTCGCGCTCTGGCGCAAGGTAAGAGCGGATCAGATAGGGTTGGCTCACGCGTTGATCGACATAGGTGATCCGGCGCTCTGCCCGCTGGGGTGGTTCTTGCGGGCGTTCGCGGACAGGCAACTGATCTTCGGCAGGGATCGCCCCATAGTATTTTTCAGCAAGTGCCAGCACTTCATCGGGTTTCACGTCACCTGCAACAACCAGAACGGCATTGTTGGGTGAGTAGTACAAATCGTAGAAATCCAACGCATCCTGCAGGTCCAGCTGTTCCATTTCATGCTTCCAGCCGATGATCGGCACACCGTAGCGATGGTTCTGGTATTGCGCGGCGCGGAATTGTTCGCGGGCCAGCGCATTGGGGCTGTTCTCGGTTCGCTGATTGCGTTCTTCAAGGACGACCTGACGCTCGGTCTCGACGTCTTCGGCAGTGATGCGCAGGTTGTTCATGCGGTTGCTTTCCATCTGCATCATCAGCTCAAGCCGGTCAGCGGCGACGCGTTGGAAATAAGCTGTATAGTCATAGCTGGTGAAGGCGTTGTCGCTGCCGCCATTGGCCGCGACGATGGCTGAAAATTCACCGGATTCAAGCACGTCGGTTGCCTTGAACAGCAGATGTTCCAGAAAATGCGCGACACCGGATGCGCCGACGGGTTCATCGGCAGACCCCACTTTGTACCACACCATATGCACGACAACCGGCGCGCGGTTGTCCTCGATCACGACGACCTCCATGCCATTGTCGAGCGTGTATGTCGTGACGTCTTCGGCGTGTGCGGCAAATGCCGACATCATCAATGCCAGTGCGGCGAGCAAACGTGTCATGGGCATCCTTTTGTTCAAATGTCTGCCCCGATACCTACGCCGCTTTGCGCAGGGTTCAAGTCACCCTACGCGGATGTGAGGTGCGGTTATTCTGCTGCATCATCCGCTGCGTCGTCCGCGCAGACCCGGCGCAAGCGTCCATCGGGCGATCCGACGGTTGTGAAAACACAATCTTCACGCAAGCCGAATTGGCCCAGAAAACCCGATGCTTCACGCTCTCTCGCTTCGGCGGCCGGGACAGGCACCTGTGGTACGATCACGCCCGCACCTTGCAGGCGGGCCAGTTCGGATGGCGCATCAAGCGCCTGCCGCGCATAGGTTGGAAAGTACCGGTCGCGACCCAGCGGATTGAGAAAACTGGTGCGCCGCGCCCGTTCCAGTGTGGCCGCGTCCTCTGCCGCCAGTTGCGCGCGGATCGCCGGGTCGACACCATACCGGTTCGTTTGGGTCAAAAGGGCCGTGTCGCTTGCCGGGATACCACCCGCGATCTGTGCAGAGGCCGTGCCACCCAGCGCCCTGATCGCATCTGCTTTCGGCGTGACATCCGCACGGTTCAGCCCGCCGGGCGTCGGTGTGGGAAGCACACGTGTTTGTGGAATTTCCAGCGGTTCAGCCGGGATCACGGCAAATTCGTCGGGTCCGCCGCCAGCCGAACGCAGGTCGCGCAGGGGCCGGTCTGTGTTTGCACAGGCTGATACCAAAATCAGGGCCAGAACGGAAAAAGTAAGCGCACGCATGAAAAATCCCTCGGGGTCTGTCTGCATTGTCTAGCCCAAGCCGGGCACGGCGTCACGCCGATTTCTTTTTGTCATCCGCAAGAAAGGCCAACCCGATTGCGCCAAGGAAGATGCAGATATCCGCGACGTTGAACGCATAGGGATTGTTGATCCCGCAGCATGACATGTTCAG
>CBDTVH010000673.1:0-1799 GCA_965363665.1 uncultured Yoonia sp.
TTACGCGGTCTTCGGTGGCAACGCCACGCTGTTGCAAGGCAATCGCGTTGTTCAGATCGCGGGTCGCCTGTTCCAGCTGCGTTTCGGCCTGCAATAGCTGCGCTTCGATCGTTTCTGCATCAATGCGCCCCAGTTCCTGCCCGGCACTGACCAGATCACCACGTGCAACCGCAACTGAAACGACCTGCCCGCCGACCTCGGCCTGCACATTGGTTGCGCGGTCCGGTTCCGACTGCCCTTCGGCGGTCAGGACAAGCTGGACGTCCTGCGCCTGCGACGGCATCACTGCCACGGCAATTGCGCGCGCGGCGGGCGCCTCGGTTGTGTCATCATCCGCCGCATCAGAGGGGAACAGATACCCGCTTCCCATCCAACCGACCAAAAGCAGGGCCAGAAAGCCCGCGACCCACTTGGAGCGCCCGGCCCCCTTATCAGCATCAAATCTGAGTTTTCCGGCTAAATCGGCTTCGACATCTTTTGCCATAAGGCAATCCTTTGGTGCTAATCTGCGCATGCAGCGCCGCAAAGCGCGGCTTAAGTGGCCTAGATAGGCCCGTATTGGCCCAGTTACTAGGTGTTTGCCCCGCAATTCCATGCAAGCCACGTGAGGGCGCGCAAGGCAAATACCGCGCCAATCATGCCATCGACACACTGCGTCAGACCTCGTAAACCCAGTCGCATGAGCACCGACGACGACACCGCAGAACTGCTGCCACTGGGCGTGGATGGCGTTCTGGTGCGCTTCTCTCGTGTGCTGACGGAACGGGCCAACGCCCGCGCACTTGGCTTTCGCAGCCACGTTCAAGAGGCATCAATCCCCGGGGTGACCGAGGTTGCGTCGTCACTTGTTTCCGTCCGCGTCGGATTTGACCCAGAAACGACTGATCGGGGGGCTGTAACAAAGGCGCTGAAAGCGTTGCTGGAGCAGCACCAAACGACGGATGAAGGCCCCCGGCGCCTGTGGCGCATCCCGGCCGCATTTGGCGCAGAGTTCGCCCCGCAATTGGCCGAGGCCGCTTCGCTGGCGGGTCTGACCCCACAGGAGGCGGTCGCACAAGTCGAGGCCGCAACAGTGCGTGTCATCGCCATCGGCTTCGCACCCGGACAGCCATATCTGGGTATGCTGCCCGAACACTGGAACATTCCGCGCCAATCGGAACTGACCAAAAGCCTGCCGCGTGGCGCGTTGATCACAGCCGTCCGCCAATTGATCATCTGGGCCGCTGACGCCCCGACAGGTTGGCGGCACATTGGACAAACCGCCTTTCGCGTGTATTTGCCGGGAACTCCTACGCCCTTCGCGTTCGAACCGGGTGATGCGGTGCGCTTTCATGCCGTCTCGGACACCGACTTTCGCGCGATCCAGGCGGACATTACCACCAATGGCGGTGCCACCGTGGAGGTGTTGCGCTGATGCCGGACCTTACCATCCATAGCGCCGGTCCCGGCCTGACGGTCCAGGACCTTGGGCGGCCCGGCTGGAAGGCGCAGGGTCTTTCAACCGGCGGCGCCGTCGATACCTTGGCACTGCTGGAAGGGGCCGCCCTTCTGGGGGCGGACCCCACAGATGCCGTGATCGAGATGATGGGCTTTGGCGGCACCTTCAGCGTGACCGAAGGAACCCGGATCGCACTGACCGGTGCGGTCATGCAGGCCGATATCGACGGCGATCCGATCCTGCATAACGCGACCCATTTTCTGCCAGCGGGCGCGAAACTGACGATCCGTGGCGCACAAAAAGGTGTCTACGGCTACCTGCGCCTTGCTGGCGGAATCGCAACAGAGCCGGTGATGGACAG
>CBDTVH010000674.1:0-1787 GCA_965363665.1 uncultured Yoonia sp.
GGTGAACAGAACGGCCGCTGCCACTGGCGGGATCCCGATCCTCGCTAACAGCCTGCGTGGCCTATTCAGCACAAAGTATCCAAGAAAAGCCGCAGTGACCGGGATCAGGAAATCACTGGCCCAGACTGAGGCTTGCAACAGCAACAGGCAAAAGATACCGATAACCGCAAGTTCGAGAGGCTTCGACTGCTTGTCTGGCGCGTTCTTGGTGTTCACAGGTTTAGTCTCCATTGTTCCAGTTGCCGAAGAAAAACGGTCGCCGCGATCGGAAAATGATCGGAACCGAAATTCTCCAATCGGCGAAACGATACAAGCCCTATATTTTTCGTCATAAACAGCTGATCAATCGGCAAGCGCATTAAAGGGTAATCCGCGTGAAAGCTGGAAATCATGCCCCGCCCCACACGTGGTTCAAGAAGATCGCCGTATTCCTTGAACCGCCGAGTAGTCCATGACCAAGCTACGTCATTGAAATCCCCCATCACGATGGTGGGTCGCTCCGACGACTCGGTCATCAATGCGGCGTCTTTGATCTGCTTGTCGCGCACCGCCGTTGTGTTGCCAGGCACTGGGGGTCGCGGATGCAAGCCAATGAAGTTGAATTCGGTGCCGCTCGGAGACGTTAGCACAGCTCGGACAGCGGGCGTGTCGTCGGCCACTGGCCATAGAAGCTCGACGCGTGACGCTTGTAGCCGTGTTGCAAAGATAAGCCCGTAGTGATCGTCGGCGACGTGTGATTTGACAATCGGGTACCGGCCAAGCACCTCTGACAACGCAGCGTTCCACGCCTCATCGGTTTCCATTAACAGCAGAACATCCGGGTCTTCGCGGTCGAGAATAACAATTAGATCACTATGTCGGGTGTTCTCCATCAGCACATTCACCGATAATAATGACACTTCCTCTGACTTAGATGGTGCGCCTGTAATGTCGATTTCTGGACGCGCCAAAGACGTATACGGAAAAATCTGCAAGCCCTGCCAGACCATCACCGCCATCAAAACTGTCAGCAGAAGAGGCTTCAGTGTTATGGTGAGCGTGATGCAGGCCAGTAGAGCCAGCGTCGCAATGCTCGCGATATGCAAACGCGGAAAGTCCCACATGCGGACCCACCACGTCACGCTATTGGTCAGCGGTAGAAGCGTGGTGATTGCGACGGTAAGGGCTGCGCCCCAGAGGACCCAGTTCAACATGCGAAGTAATTCAACATCATGATTGCGCAACCTCACCCTAATTGTCGGCCTTGACCGCGTCGCGGGATCCCATGGGTTCATCACTGCCTGTCGTGTAGCCTAGCCAGACCCATGGGAGACTTATCCGTTTACTGTAGCTTGTCTATGAGAGCTTCGTAAGGGGTCTGCCCATTGTGCGCCCCGTGTGGTCTTGCGAGGTTGTAGAACCGCTCGCATTCGTCCAGTTTGACTTCAAGGTCAACTGGACCTGTCACGGTTTGATGCCGCTCCTTTGATAGCATTTACTGCAACAAAGGAGACTGACTATGGGACTGAAACGAACTGACGAATTTCGCCAAGATGCTGTGCGGATCGCGTTGACCAGTGGGCCGACGCGCAGGCAAGTGGCTGACGATCTGGGTGTCGGCATGTCGACGCTGAACAAGTGGATCACAGCAAGCCGAGAGACGGACGTGGTGTCGAAAGAGGATTTGAGCCTCATCCCAGAGAATGATCGGCTGCGCCCCGAGAACCGCATTCTCAAGAAGGAAAGGGAGATTTTAAAAAACCGTTCCGGGCCGCAGCCCGCCTGTGTGCGGTAGTAACAGCCTGTGC
>CBDTVH010000675.1:0-1784 GCA_965363665.1 uncultured Yoonia sp.
CGATGCAGAAAATGGAGATCACACTGCAGCCTTCCGGATTGTGGGACCGGTTCGAGGGCCGCATCTATTCGGGGCATCAGTATGGACCGAAACCAAAGCCGGATATGCTCTATGCGATCATGGCCGATATGGGGGTATCGCCCACGCAGACCGTGATGATTGACGATATGCCATCGGGCTGTGGGGCTGCGCTGGCGGCGGATGTGCGCTGCTTTGGCTATGTGGCGGACGGTGACCCCACGCGATTGGACGGCACGGGTGCGATCAAGGTCTGGTCCATGCAAGAAATCACGAATTTGCTGGAATTGTCCACTTAGGTTAGACTGCCAAGATGACCGACGCGACAGACTTTACCAGCATCCCGTATGTGGCAAAGGAAGCGCCGCCCAGTGTGCCGCTGCCTGCGCCGGCGCCGTTTGGCGCGCCTGTGCTGATTTCGGATTGCGCGAACCCTTTGGCAGGTGAAACGCTGCTCAGTCTGCTTTGGAAACGGATGGACCGGTCGCCGGACGCGGATTAAAGCAACGCGGCAGGTGCCACCCACCAGTCCATCTTGGCCACCTGCACAATCCGCGCGACGTGCCGGGCTGTCGCCATATCCTTGACCAGCGCATAGCAGGTGGCCCCCGAACCGGACATGCCTGCCAGCGACACGGCGGGCAGTGAATTCAGCTTGGCGATGGCTTCGGTGATTTCGGGGGCGATGGCTTCGGCAGGGGCCTGCAAATCGTTGCGCTGCGCCGTCAGCCAGCGCACGAAGCCGTCATAGTCAAGCCCTTCGGGCAGTTCAGACATCGGACTGCCGTTCTTGTTGGCAAGCCCTTGAAAGACCGGGCCGGTCGCCACATCGACGGGCGGGCGCACCAGCACCAAAGCACATTCCGGCAAGGCGGCGACGGGCGACAGCACATCGCCGATCCCGGACATGCGCACCGGGCGCGGCGCACCGACGCAGACCGGCACATCCGCACCCAGGGCTACAACCTCGGGGGCTGTCGCGGGCAGTGGGGCGACCTGCCAAAGTTCGGCCAGCATCGCCAGCGTTGCCGCCGCATCGGATGACCCGCTGCCGATGCCCGCCGCATGGGGCAGGTGTTTTTCCAAGGTCAGTGCGGCGCCTTTCGTCACACCACGGAAAGAGCGCAACGCTTCGGCGGCACGCATCATCAGGTTGGTGTGATCGGTCGGCACGCCAAATGAGAAAGGACCACTGACCGAAATGCGCAGATCGGGTGCAACACTTGCGCTGAGCTGGTCAGCCACGCCTGCAAAAACCACCAGACTATCAAGCAGATGATACCCGTCGTCCCGTTGTCCGGTCACATGCAAGGTCAGATTGACCTTGGCGGGGGCGCTGGCCTTAATCGTCGCCACTGGCGATCCGAATGGGGGCAAGCCCCTCATCGACCAGAACCAGATCCAACCCACGCTGCAGCTTGTCACGGATACGAAGTGCTTCACCCTCGACCGGGTCGAAGGACAGGGCACGCTGCCATTGGAACCGCGCCTCGATTTCGCGGCCCACGGCCCAGAACGCATCGCCCAGATGATCGTTGATCACCGGATCGACAGGTTCAAGCGAGGCCGCGCGCTCAAGGTGGAAGACGGCTTCATCATAGCGGCCCAGCTGAAAGTAGACCCAGCCAAGACTGTCCACGATGGCCCCGTTTTCGGGCAGGGCGGCAGCGGCGGTTTCAATCATGCCCAGTGCTTCGTCCAGCTTTTCGCCGCGTTCAACCAAGGAATACCCCAGATAGTTCAGGACCTGCGGATGATCAGGGCGC
>CBDTVH010000676.1:0-1782 GCA_965363665.1 uncultured Yoonia sp.
ACCGGTAACCACTACCAGTGATTCAATCGGAGGGGCAAATATTACCCCGATTACACGGTAGACGCCAAAACCGAATAGGTATCAATCTCCGGTCGGACGCCATGTACCGTGGGCTTCACGAAACTGCTCGGGGATGAGATCGGCGGCTGTTGCGCGGTAACGTCCCGCCGCTTCCACATTTGCGACATGGCCTGTCAGCAGGGGAAAAACTGCCCGTCGAAATTGCGCAAAGCTGGCACGCCAAGACAGGGACACTTATTCATGAGGCATTCGGGATGTCCGAATGTTCCACCTTCATTTCTGCCGCGCCCGACACGCCTGCACTGCAAGGCACGGCCGGTTTCGTGCAGCCCGGTCGCACCGTCGCCCTTTTGGGACCAAACGGTCCCGTCCCGCGCGGCGATGTGGGAACCATCGCGATCCATAGGCATGACCCCGGCCTGATGCTGGGCTACCTGAACCAGCCGCAAGAGACCGCAGCGCGCTATCAGGGCGATTGGTTCCTGACTGGTGATCTTGCCACGATGGATGCCGCAGGGGCCATCAGCTATATCGGGCGGGCCGATGACATGATGAATGCAGGCGGCCATCGCGTCAGTCCGGTTGAGGTTGAAGACGCGCTGACCGCCCATCCCCTCATTTCCGAAGCCGCCGCTTGCGCTGTGCAAGTGCGCACAGGCGTTTACGTCATTGCGGGGTTTTACGTCGCCACAGACGTGATAGAGGAAGATGAACTGCGCGATTTCGCGGCCACGCGACTGGCGACATACAAGATGCCACGCCTTTTCATTGCCCGCGACGCGCTGCCCCGAGGGGCCAACAACAAACTGCTGCGCAAGGTCCTGCGCGATGAATGGGAGACCGCACATGGTCAAACTTGATATTATCTCCGATCCGATCTGCCCGTGGTGCTATATCGGCAAGACCAATCTTGACAAAGCATTGGAGCAGGTCCCCGATCACCCCTTCACGATCGAATGGCACCCGTTTCAGCTGAACCCCGATATGCCCGCCGGGGGTATGGACAGACGTGCCTATCTTGAGGGCAAGTTCGGCGGCAAGGAAGGTGCGGTAAAAGCATATGCGCCTGTGGTCGAACACGCCGAACGCGCGGGCGCGCATATCAATTTCGATGCGATCAAGACGACGCCGAACACGATTGATGCCCACCGCCTGATCCATTGGGCCGGGATCGAACAACGCCAATCCTTTGTCGTCGATCTGCTGTTCAAAGCCTATTTTGTCGATGGCCGCGATATCGGCGATCACGAGGTCCTGGCCGACATTGCCGATACCGCCGAAATGGATGCCGCGATGGTCACCAAGCTATTGGCCTCTGATGCAGACACCGCCGATATCCGCGCCCGCGACAAACACAGCCGTGAGATGGGGATCAGCTCGGTTCCGACATTCATTGTGGCCCAGCAACATGCCGTTCCGGGGGCGCAACCGCCAGAGATGTGGGCGGGGGTCATCAAGGACATCATGGATCAGATCGAAGCCTCGGAATGAGCGTGCAGGCCGACGCGCACGACCTGCCAAGGCGGCTGCCGCAAACCGAGTTCATCGCGCTGATGGCAATGCTGGCGGCGACCGTTGCGTTTTCAATTGATGCCATGCTGCCTGCGCTGCCGGAAATCGGCGCGGCGTTGTCGCCGGACAACCTCAATAACGCGCAGTTGATCATCACCAGTTTCGTTCTGGGGATGGGCGTCGGCACGCTTTTCACAGGGCCGCTGTCAGACGCGTACGGGCGCAAGCCGGTCATGGTCGGCGGGGCGG
>CBDTVH010000677.1:0-1780 GCA_965363665.1 uncultured Yoonia sp.
CATGCCGGAACTCAGCACGCATATGTGGATATCGGTTGCAAGATCCTCGCCGCCGATGGCCTGCGCAAGGAAGAACAGACTGTAGAACCCCTGTTCCTGCACGCGGTGGAAAAAGCTTGATCCGGGTCGAAAGCTTTCATCGCGCGTGATCATCCAGCCGTGAATGATCCGATCCGGCACAAGATCACGGGTGTTGAGGTCCGAAATCAGCGCATCATAGCTTTCGCGACCCCGTTCGGGGGCAATGATATAGCGCATGTCGTCGACGCGCGCGAAAGTGTCGCCGGGGGTGACGGTGACGACCTTGTGGCCCGCCGCGCGCAGCCGGTCGGTGGCCGCGTCAACCAGCCCTGCGTCATCGGCGAAGACAAGCCAAGTCTGAACGTCCGCTTCCGACAGATCGCCGGTAACGTCGACATCACAAGCAGCATAGCGCGGTAACCAGGCGGGGCGGTAACCCCAGTTTTTGGGGTTTTCGGACCGGATCAGCCATTGGTTGTCATCTTCGGCCACGGCTTTGCCGGGTGCGATGAAATAAGGGGAATGCTGGAAAGCATAAGTCGGCAGCGGTACACGGCAGCGACGCGCATCGCCCCAGATCTGACCCCAGTCAAACGTGCCGCCCGCAGCCCAGACCCGGCCCAGCATCGCCATGAAGTAGGCATCATCTGCTACCTCATCTTTCGGATGGCGCAGGCTGGATATCACCTGATTTGCCGTCACCTTGCCATGCTGGCCTGCCAGCGACGAAAGGGCCTTGCCGGGGCCGACCTCGATGAAGATGCGGGCGTCCTTTTCGGCCAGTGTGCTCAAGCAGTCGGCGAAATGAACGGTGCCGCGCAGATGGTCGACCCAATAGTCGGGGTTCGTCGCCTCTGCATCGGTGATGTAAGTGCCTGTCCGGTTCGACAGGAACGGAATCCGGGGTGGGTTGAGCGTGATTGACCGCAAATAGTCTCCGAACGCCTCCAAGATCGGCTCCAGCATCCGCGAATGTGCCGCAATGTCGATAGCGATCCGTTGGCAATCAATGTCCTTGGCCTTCAACCGGGCCTCGAGGTCGTCCAGAGCGGCTTGTGGGCCGGTCGCCACACTGAGATTTGGCGCATTGACGGCCCCGAGATCAAGGTCATTGCCCAAAAGCGGGGCAAGGCGGTCCGCTGACAGCGCAATCGACAGCATGCCACCTGCCGGGACAGTGTCAAACAGGGTGCCACGCAAATGAACGAGCCCGATGCAATCCTCAAACGACATCACACCAGCGACGCAGGCGGCAGTGTTTTCACCCATCGAATGACCGACCAGAGCCGCCGGCTGCACACCCCACGACATCCAAAGCTCCGCAAGCGCATATTCGGTAATCATGATCAGTGGCAACTGCACCGAAGGCTTCTTGAGAGCCACATCGGCGGTCGCCAGCGCGTCGGTCTCTGGCAGCCAGAGTGCACGGATATCATAATCCAGCTTGGGTTGCAGGATTTCCAGACCACGGTCCATCCATTCGGCAAAGACCGGCTCGGTTTCATAAAGATCGCGGGCCATACCGGCGTATTGTGCGCCACCACCGGGGAACATGAAGACAAAGTCAGGATCGGGACCCACGACCGAATGGGTAAAGGCACGCCGGGGATCGTTGTCTTCAAGTTGCTGCGCGGCGTCTTCATGCGTTTCCGCCACGATGACCCTGCGCCGCTCAAAGGCGCGGCGGCCTTTCTGCAGGGTCCATGCGATATCTGCCAGGTCCTGATCAGGGTTTTCGCGCAGATGGGTCGCCAGCCGT
>CBDTVH010000678.1:0-1759 GCA_965363665.1 uncultured Yoonia sp.
CGCTTTCGTGCATTGAGAAGATCGCGGTAGAACTTCAGCACGGATGCATCGTCTGCCTCTTGTGCGGTAACGCAGTGATTTGCCCCGTCCCACCGCATCGGCAACCATGGTGTTTCCGCGCTAAAGCCAAAGCGTGGCGCATCGTCGGTCCACGGGATCGGCACGCGCGCGCCTTCGCGCCCCGCGCCGTCTGGCCAGAACTTCAGATCGTATGGATCCGTGACCTCATGGTGTTTGAGGTCGGGCTGCGGCAATCCAAGCTCTTCCCCTTGATAAATCATCAGCGGACCGGGCAGGACGGCGGCGGCAAGCGCCAAAAACTTTGCGTCGTTTGTCGAGCCATTGCCAAGGTTCGTCACGTGACGCGCCTGGTCGTGTGACGACAGCCAGAACCCAAAGCGCCCTACACCTGCCATTTGGTCAAGTACGTCCGCGATCACCGCAGGCGTCATGCCGCGTTCTGCAAGGTCGATGGTATAGGCTGCGTTCAGTCGCCCATCTTCGGTAAAGGCATTTGCCAGTGTGATCGACTTGTTGCCAGAATTGATCTCACCCATCAGATAGCTGTCTTCTCCGACCCATGATCGCACGGTTTCACAAAATGCGGCGCCGTCACCGGGGAGCAGATCAAATTGATGATCCTGATAGGTGTATGGGTTGAAGGCGGGCCCGGAAACGCGCTGCTGGACTTTCGCGCTGGACGGCGGATTGTCGGTAAGGGCGGTATCGTGTAGATAGGCCGAAACCGCATCCATGCGGAAACCGTCAACACCACGGTCGCGCCAAAATCGCATTTGCTTTTGATGTGCAGCTTGGACAGCAGGATTGCGCAGATTCAGATTTGGCTGGCAGGACAGGAATTGGTGCAGATAATACTGCTCTCGGCGGTGGTTCCACGTCCATGCGGGACCGGCAAAGAAGCTGAGCCAGTTGTTGGGGGGTGTGCCGTCTGGTTTCGGGTCTTTCCAGACATAGAACTCATCAAATTCAGGGTCGCGGTCAATTGACCTTCTGAACCAATCATGTTGATTGCTGGTGTGGTTCAGCACCTGATCAATCATGATCTTCAGTCCGGCATCATGCGCTGCTGACACCAATGAGTCAAAATCCGCATCAGTTCCCATCGCAGGATCAATCTTGCTGTGGTCGGCAACGTCATATCCGCCGTCATCCAAGGGCGACACGTAGAAGGGCGACACCCAGATGGCATCGACACCAAGCGCCGCGATATAGTCTATTTTCTGGGTGATCCCATTCAAATCCCCCACGCCCGTTCCGGTCGTATCCAGAAAAGAGCGTGGGTAAATTTGGTAGATGACGGGGCAGGCGGGCCAGCCATTATGCCCCAACGATCATGCCCCCGTTCGGGTGCAAGGTCTGACCATTGAAATAGCTGCCATCTTCGGAGGCAAGAAACAGGTAACTTGTTGCAACCTCCCACGGTTGGCCGGGGCGACCCATCGGTACCTGCTTTCCAAAGCCTTCCACCATGTCAGCGGGCATGGTGCCGGGGATGAATGGCGTCCAGATCGGGCCCGGGGCGACCGTGTTGACTCGAATACCCTTGTCAATCAGCTGCTCGGCGATGGAGCGGGAGAACGCAAGAATGGCACCGCGTGTGCTGGAATAGGCAATCAAAGCGCCCATGCCTGCGAATGCATTTACCGATGATGTATTGATGATGGACGCGCCTTCCTTGAGGTGTGGAATGGCGGCCTGTGTGCAAAAGAAATACCCCATGACGTTGCTGTCAAACGTG
>CBDTVH010000679.1:0-1755 GCA_965363665.1 uncultured Yoonia sp.
CATGGGCAGAGCGTCACATGGGCGCGATTCAGCTTTGTGACAATGGTGGTGATGCGAGAGCCAGAATGGCCGCGACATCGAGGCGGTCATTGACCATCTGCAGCGTTCCATCACTGCCGCGCGGCCATGCCTCCATGGGTTTGTCGACATAAAGCTCGACCCCGTTTTCATCCGGGTCGCGCAAATAGACGGCTTCGCTCACGCCATGATCGGCGGCGCCATCCAGGGGGATTTCGGCTGCGATGACCCGCGACAGGACCTCTGCCAATGCCTGTCTGCTGGGATAAAGAAACGCTGAATGATAAAGGCCGGTATGCCCGGGCGGCGGAGGCGTTGCACCAAGGCTTTCCCATGTATTCAGGCCGATATGATGGTGATAATCGCCCGCAGCGAGGAATGCGGCACCACTGCCGTAGTGCTGCGTGACCGCAAAGCCCAGAATATCGGAATAAAAGGCGATGGACCGATCAAGGTCCGAAACGCGCAGATGGATGTGCCCGATCCGTGCGGTGTCTGAAACTGGCATAGCATAGCTCCTCTTGTTGAGAGAAACCAACATGCTGCGGTTAGGCACAAAAGAGGTCTGCGCGCATGTATATCGTGCGCCAGAGCACAATATTAACGTTTGGGCAGCAAGTGAACGCTCCGCCGGAAGACTAGCTCCGCAACATGCCCACGATATCGTAGGTTTCCCGCAGGATCGGGGTGGCGATGGCACGTGCTTTTGCGGCCCCCTCGCCAAGAATGCGGTCAATTTCGGCAGGGTCGGCCATGAAACGTGCCATTTCTTCAGAAATCGGGGCTAGCTTGGCAACAGCCAGATCGGCCAGCGCAGGCTTGAACGTGCCCCAGCCGGCGCCGGGATATTCTGCAATCACGGCTTCGGGGGTCATGTCGTTCAGAGCGGCATAAATCTCGACCAGGTTGCGCGCCTCGGGGCGACCGGCCAACCCTTCGAGTGTTTCAGGCAGCGGCTCGGGGTCCGTTTTGGCCTTTTTGAACTTTTTGGCGATCTTGTCGGCATCATCGGTCATGTTGATGCGTTCCATATCGCTTTCGCCGGACTTGGACATTTTCTTGGTCCCGTCGCGCAGGTTCATGATGCGCATGGCCGGGCCTTCGATGACGGGTTCGGTCAGCGGGAAAAAGTCGGTCTTGAAGTCGTGGTTGAACTTGGCGGCGATATCGCGCGTCAGCTCCACGTGCTGTTTCTGGTCCTCGCCCACTGGGACATGGGTGGCGTGGTAAAGAAGAATGTCGGCGGCCATCAGGGCAGGGTAAGCATAAAGGCCCAGCGACACTTTTTCAGCATTGCTGCCTGCCTTGTCCTTGAACTGCGTCATCCGGTTCATCCAACCGACGCGGGCGACACAATTAAAGATCCAGGCTAGCTCTGCATGGCCTGACACCTGACTTTGGTTGAACAGGATAGACTGGCTGGGGTCGAGCCCCGCAGCAAGGTAGCCGGCGGCAACCTCGCGTGTCATATTCGCCAATTCAGCGGGATCCTGCCAAACTGTGATCGCATGCAGATCGACAACGCAATAGATGGTTTCCATCTGTCCTTGCATACCCACGAACCGTTTAATCGCGCCCAGATAGTTGCCCAACGTCAGACCGCCAGAGGGCTTGATGCCCGAGAAAACGCGCGGTGTGAAAGTTGTCTGGGTCATGGTGCAAATGTCCGGGCTGGATTTCAGTGCTGGGGTCGCATACCCATGTCCGAGCGACCCGTCAACTTCAACTGCCCGTGCG
>CBDTVH010000680.1:0-1741 GCA_965363665.1 uncultured Yoonia sp.
GTCGCCGTAATGCACGCCATGTCCACGATGTCGACATCCGGCATTTCAGCCATCGGTGGGCTTTATTTTGCCGCATCCCGTTTCTGGGGCGAGTTGCTGATCTTTTGCTTTTTCATCTTTGCGCTGTCGCGTCTGACCTTCAGCCGTGGTCTGATCGGCGAGCGTGATCACAACCTGCGCCGCGATCCCGAGTTCATTACCGCACTTGTCCTGATCGCGACGGTCACACTGCTTCTGTTCCTGCGTCACTTCATCGGGGCCGCGGAACAGGCCGAGCCAGCGAATGCGCGGGATGTTGCCGCTGCGTTTTGGGGTGCGCTTTTCACTGTCACCTCATTTTTGACGACCACTGGCTTTGAATCGCACTATTGGGACGGTGCGACGGAATGGTCAGGGCTCAGGACGCCCGGTTTGTTCCTGATCGGTATGGCCTTGATTGGCGGCGGTGTTGCCACGACCGCCGGTGGTGTAAAGCTTTTGCGCATATATGCGCTCTACCGACATGGGGAACGCGAACAGGAAAGACTGTTGCACCCATCCTCTATCGGTGGGGGCGGCAAGGATGCCAGACGTATCCGCAAACAGGGTGCCTATATTTCATGGGTTTTCTTCATGCTGTTCGCACTCAGCATCGCCGCTGTGATGCTGTTGCTGTCGCTGACAGGCGTGCAGTTTGAAACAGCGATGGTGCTGGCCGTGTCCGCGCTTTCGACAACCGGGCCATTGGCGTCGGTGGCGGCTGAAACGCCTATTGCCTATTCCGGTATTCCCGATAGCGCCAAGGTCATTCTTGCCTTTGCGATGGTCCTTGGACGGTTGGAAGCCCTGGCGATTATCGCGCTGTTCAATCCTGAAATCTGGCAGCGCTAAGCGCCTCATCTGAATTCTATTTTTGGGGTGGAAAGTCCTGATAAGCCACGACATACTGGTGTTAACGACTTTGGGGGGCCCGTGCGCGGCCGTAAGAACAAGAAAAAAGGGTGTCGCGATGGCTGCCGATAAAGCAAATTTGCAAGATGCATTTCTCAACCATGTCCGCAAGGTCAAAGTGCCTGTGACGATCTTTCTGGTGAATGGCGTCAAGCTTCAGGGCGTGATCACTTGGTTTGACAGCTTTTGCGTGCTTTTGCGCCGCGATGGGCAATCGCAGCTTGTCTACAAAAGCGCGATTTCAACGATTATGCCAGCGCAGCCCATCAGCCTTTATGAAGGTGAAGAGTAGCATTGCTCGAACATGATCGCCCCATAACGCGGGCTTGGGTGCTGCACCCGGATTTGAAATCAGACCAAAGCCGCCGTGCGGCTGAACCTGCGTTGCAGGAAGGCGTGGCACTTGCCGACGCCCTGCCTGATTTGGAAGTCGTCGGTGCTGATGTGGTGCGTTTGCCGCGTATCCATCCCGGCAAGCTGTTTGGCAAAGGCAAGATCGAAGAGCTGAAGCACGTGTTTCATGACGCCGAGGTTGAACTGGTCCTGATTGACGGGCCGGTGACGCCCGTACAGCAGCGCAACCTTGAAAAAGAGTGGGGTGTGAAGCTGCTGGACCGCACCGGTCTGATTTTGGAAATCTTCAGCGACCGCGCGCGCACCTCCGAAGGCGTCTTGCAGGTCGAGATGGCAGCACTGTCCTATCAACGCACCCGGCTGGTCCGCGCCTGGACCCACCTCGAACGCCAGCGCGGTGGGCTTGGCTTTGTCGGTGGTCCGGGCGAGACGCAGATCGAGGCCGACCGGCGCGCGA
>CBDTVH010000681.1:0-1733 GCA_965363665.1 uncultured Yoonia sp.
GCGTTTCCACATCAGGCAAAGACCACCCCATGCGTGCCGCCGCCAGTTGGAACGCAGACAACTGTGGGTGATAGATGATTTCGCCGGGATTGATCGCACGCCCGATCCGCGCCCCAACGGAAAACCACAGCGGATCGCCGGTGGCCAGAATAACCACGCGCTTGCCGCGCAGTTGTTCAATTGTCGTAATCAGCGCATCAAACGGGTGTGGCCAAGCCAAACGCTCAGCCGTCAGGTTTTCCGTCAGCGTGTGATGCCGCTCACCACCAATGATGATTTCTGCCGCTTCGACCACGGCACGTGTGGCAGGCACAAGGCCGTCCATGCCGTCTTCACCGATACCGACGATATGCAGCCAAGGATCAGCCATCTTCTGGCAACCCCGCTGCCAAAGCATTCACGGCGGCCGAGGCCATCGCAGACCCACCACGCCGTCCGCGCAAAGCTACATATTCGCAGCCACGCGGGTTTGCCGCCAGTTCGGCTTTGCTTTCAGCCTCACCGACAAAGCCGACGGGAAACCCCAAGATCAATGCCGGTTTTGGCCAGTCTGCGTCCAGCAACTCCAACAGATGAAATAGGGCCGTCGGGGCATTTCCGATTGCGACGACAGCGCCTTCAATACGGTCACGCCAAAGCTCTACGGCGGCGGCGGACCGGGTATTTCCGATCTCTTTTGCACGTGTCGGCACGGATGGATCGTTTAGGGTAACTAACACTTCATTGTCAGCCGGCAGATATCGGCGAATAATGCCCGCCCCCACCATTTCGCAATCGCACAAGACGGGCGCCCCGGCCATCAGCGCGGCATGTCCCACCTGGGCCGCCTGCTGAGAAAACGCCAACCGATCAGCAACTTCGACCATGCCACACGCATGGATCAACCTTGTGATCAAAGGCTGCATGGCAGGGGCGAACCGCTCCAATCGGGCTTCTGCGCGCACCGTCGCAAAACTTTGTGCGTAGATCGCGGATGGGTCTGTTTCGTATGGGCGCAACAGGCTGGCCTTTTTTCTGGTGTCACAACCGTCGGAGCCTCCGGCGGGAGTTTACAGGGCAAGATGATTAGCTGGCTTTCGCTTTACGCGCACTTTCGGGGCCATGCGGGTGTCTGGCATGGGGGTAAGTGGCATGATGATGATCATGGTCGTGATGGTAGTCATGGTCATGCCCGTGGTGGTGGTGGTGATGATCTGCCGCCTCCAATCGGCACATGCCGGTACAGAACGTGTCACAGAACCTACAGTCAGCCACGTTGGAGCCCGGCGCATTTGCCCCCTGCCCTTCGACATGGTGGTGGTGGCTTTCCTGTACGGCGCCCACCTCACCTTCGAAACCCAGAACGGCGGTGCGGTATTTGCACAGCACGCAGGTCGGGGGTGGTACGGCACCAAAGGCGGGATGTGCGCGGTCCTCGGCACTGATGTGATGATGTGTGCCTTCTTCAAGCGCGAGAACCTGACTGCGGTAGCCACAAATGCCGCAGTTGGGTGGCGGCGTGTCGCTGACCTGTTCCATGATCCGTTCGGCAAAGGTCTCAAGCACTTTGGGATGATCACCCAGATAGCCCGCCTTGACGAACTGAATATCCGGGTACTCAGCAGCAACCTGGTCGGTAAAGCCATAGATCCGGTCAATCAGAATGCCTGAGAACAGGAAGTACGGGAACACGATGACCCGCTTGTAGGGCAGACGCGCGACATGTTGCAGACAGGGTTCCACCAGCGGGAAAG
>CBDTVH010000682.1:0-1731 GCA_965363665.1 uncultured Yoonia sp.
AGACATGTCAGCGCATTCCGCTTTGGATCGAATGCGGCGGCCTGTTCCAGTGCCTCTTCAACCGCACAGTTTGCCGATCTGGCCTGCGTGTGCATATCCGCTGCAAAGTCTCGTGCTGTCTGAAAGGTCATTTGAGGTGCGTCTTCCAATGGTCGGCAATCTCGCGTCTGGGCGCGATCCAAACATTCGGTTTGCCGGTGATGTGAGCGAGGACATCTTCAAGGCCTTTGATGCGGCCCGGTCTTCCGATCAGCCTCAGATGAAGGCCGATCGACATCATTCGCGCGGCTTCGGCGCCTTCGGTGTAAAGCCTGTCGAATGCGCCGATCACATAGTCGGAAAAGTCGCGGTGCTGGACAAAGCCACCGCCCGGTGAAAACCGCATGTCGTTGGTATCGAAGGCGTAGGGCAGGATGACGTGGCTTGAGTCATGCATCCGGGGGATATCGTCATCATAAACATCGCTGTCATAGGCAAAGCCACCATGCTCCAGCAGCAGATCACGGGTGTTCACCGATGGCGCAGACCGCGTGTGCCATCCGACAGGGGCAACGCCGCAGGCCGCTTCAATCGCGGCATGGGTGCGCGCGATCATCGCGGCCTCGTCAGCGCGCGGCATTTCGGCCTGCCGCTCCCAGCGCCATCCATGACAGGACACTTCGTGCCCACGCGACACCGCATCCTGCAACAACCAAGGAGACCTTTCGGCCGCGCGACCGCAGGTGGAAAAGGTGGCCTTGGCACCGTAGGTGTCAAAGGCCTTTGCGATGCGCGCATAGCCCTGACGCGTGCCGTAGGTGAAATGGGTCTCCATACAGGGGTCGGGATAGCCTGCGACCTCTTCGCGGATTTCATAAGTGCTTTCATTACGCTCGTCGCCGTCCGCTATCGACAGTTCGGCACCTTCTTCCACGTTGACCACAATCGAAACTGCAATCCGTGCGCCTTGTGGCCAGTCGGGGGCGGGTTCAGCGCCAAAATATCCTTTGAAATCGCGGCGTTCCGTCATGTTTCAATCATCCTGTTCAGGCCAACGGTGCGCGATGCCACGACCAGCACAATAATCGCCATCAGGATCAGCCCGGACGACATCGCGGCAAGTGATGGGTCTGGCTGTTCTTCCAGATATTGCAGCATCTTGATGGGAAGCGTCTTGTTGCGGGCATCGGTCAGGAAAATGGAGACCGGGTAGTTGTCCATCGACGCCAGAAAGGCGAACAGGCCACCGGTCAGATAGGCGGGCGCAAGGTTGGGGATCAGCACCTTGAAAATGGCGCGTGGATAGCTCAGCCCAAGTGTGCGTGCGGCATCAATAAGCGAGAAATCAAAACTTCCCATCGAGGCGAGCAGTGTTCGCATCACGAAAGGCAGGGTGATCACGACATGCGCCAGCAGCAGCGACCAATACGCGTCACGCAGGCCGATCTCGCGGAAGAATTGCAGCATCGCAACCCCCACGACGAGGCCGGGCATCATCAAAGGAGAGACGGTGAACGTTGCAATCGCTTGCTTGCCGCGAAACTCGCCTCGTGCCACGGCGATGGCTGCCATGGTCCCCAGAACCATCGAAATTGCTGTCGAAATGAACGCAAGGTTGAGGGACAGCTGCACCGCCTCCCACAGCCCGCTGCTTGCCAGTGCCACACGATTGCTGACTTTGAATCCGTGGGCCTGGGCTATTGGACAAAGGAGAAAGCTGAATTCCTCGATCGGGAGCCTGGTTCACCTGCG
>CBDTVH010000683.1:0-1728 GCA_965363665.1 uncultured Yoonia sp.
ACTTGCCGATCAAGGTGAACCCGGCGGGCGTTATCCCTGCGATCTTTGCCTCTGCTTTGCTGTTGCTGCCGACCACGATCAGTACGTTCAATGGTGGCTCTTCCGGTCCTTTGATGTCGACCATTCTGGCGCTCTTTGGCCCCGGTCAGCCGCTCTATCTGATCTTCTTCGGCGGCATGATTATCTTCTTCACGTATTTCTACACCCGCGAAGTCGCCTTCAAGACCGAGGACGTGGCCGAGAACCTGAAAAACCAGAACGGCTTTGTGCCCGGTATCAGGCCCGGCAAGAAGACCGAGGAGTATCTGGATTATGTGGTCACACGTATTCTGGTGCTGGGTTCCGGTTATCTGGCGCTGGTCGCCCTGCTGCCCGAGATTATCCGGGCCGAGCTGGCTATTCCGTTCTATTTCGGCGGTACGTCGATCCTGATTATTGTGTCGGTGGGTATGGACACCATCCAGCAAATCCAGTCTCATCTGGTGGCACATCAATACGAAGGCCTGATTGAGAAGTCTCAGTTGCGTGGCAAGCGTAGTTCAAAACGTAAAGGGCCATCGCGTCGATGAATATCATACTGCTGGGACCGCCGGGGGCGGGTAAGGGGACGCAGGCGCGCAAGCTTGTGAATGAACGCAACATGGTGCAGTTGAGCACCGGTGACATGTTGCGCGCGGCCCGGACCAGTGGAACTGAAATGGGCAAGATGGTTGCCGCCGTGATGGATCGTGGCGAGCTTGTCACTGATGAGATTGTCATCGGGTTGATCCGCGAACAGCTTGAAAACGATCAGGGCGGTGGTGGCTATATCTTTGATGGCTTCCCGCGCACCTTGGCGCAGGCCGATGCCCTTGGCCGGTTGCTGGTCGATATGGGTGAAAGCCTGGATTGCGTGATCGAGATGCAGGTGGATGATGATGCGCTTGTCGACCGGATCACGGCGCGGTCAACCTGTGGCGCCTGTGGTGAGGTCTATAACGACCGGACCAAGCCGATCCCGGCGGACGGCAAGTGCACGAACTGCGGCGCCTCTGATTTCCAGCGCCGTGCGGATGATAATGAAGCAAGCCTGCGTACGCGGCTCTTGGCCTATTACAAGCAGACCAGCCCGTTGATCGGCTATTACTATGCCAAGGGCGATCTGAAATCAGTGGATGGTTTGCAAAGCGTAGACGCGGTCGCGGCAAGCATTTCCGAGTGTCTGGGCTAGGCCCGAATTAGCGACTTTCGGCGAAAATGAATGGCTGCTCTGCTGGCCCTTGACCCTCTGGCAAATGCCCCCTAAACAGCGCCATCCTGCAAGGGAATCAATTTGTGGTTAACGGGTCGCCCCCCGCAATCACAGAACACCTCGATATGACGCAGCCCGGCGCCTTTCATGGTCCGGGCTTCCGTTGTGAAAAAAGGGTCTGGAATGACGGACCCGCAACGAAAAGGAATTGCACACGTGGCACGTATTGCCGGCGTAAACATCCCGACTGCAAAGCGGGTTCCAATCGCCCTCACTTACATCACCGGTATTGGCACCGCCAAAGCCGAAGAAATCTGCGAGGCGGTCAAGATTGACCGTTCGCGTCGTGTTAACCAGCTTTCTGATGCAGAAGTGCTGTCGATCCGCGAATACATCGACGCCAACCTGACAGTCGAAGGTGATTTGCGTCGTGAGACACAGATGAACATCAAGCGTCTGATGGACCTTGGTTGCTACCGTGGCCTGCGCCACCGTCG
>CBDTVH010000684.1:0-1710 GCA_965363665.1 uncultured Yoonia sp.
CAGTTTGGCGTCCCTGTCGTGATCCGCATGGCGACGGGCGCTGGCAAACAACTGGCCGCCCAGCATTCGCATTCGCTGGAAGGGTGGTATGCGCATATTCCGGGGTTGCGGGTGCTGGCGCCTGCCACACTGGAAGACGCGCGCGGGATGCTTTGGACGGCCCTGCAAGACCCTGATCCGGTGCTGATCTTTGAAAATGTGATGCTGTATAATCGCGCGGGCGAGTTGGCGGAAAATGCAGGCCCCGTGGATATTGACCGCGCCGTGGTACGCCGAGACGGCCGCGATATCACGCTGATCACCTATGGCGGCTCGCTGTTCAAGACGCTGGACGCGGCAGAGGCGCTGGCCAAGGAGGGGATTGAGGCCGAAGTGATCGACCTGCGCAGTCTACGCCCGCTGGATATGGACACGATCCACGCATCGGTCGCCCGCACCCACCGCGCGCTGGTGGTCGATGAAGGCTGGCGCACGGGTAGTCTGGCCGCCGAGATCGGCATGCAACTGGCCGAAGATGCGTTCTACGAACTGGACGCGCCCTTGGCGCGCGTGTGCAGCGCCGAGGTGCCGATCCCTTATGCCGCGCATCTGGAACAGGCCGCGATCCCGCAGGTGGACACCATTGTCGCGGCGGTCAAACAGGTCATGGAGCAAAAGCCATGAGCGAATTTCGCATGCCCTCGCTGGGCGCAGATATGGAGGATGGGACGTTGGTCGAACAACTGGTGGCCCCCGGTGATCCGGTGCATCGCGGCGATATTATCGCGGCCGTCGAAACCCAAAAAGGCGCGATCGAGATCGAGGTGTTCGAGGACGGGTTTCTGGACAAATGGCTGGTGCCGTTAGGCACCAAGGTGCCGGTCGGGACGCCGATCGCGGTGATCCGTGCCGGCGACGTGCCCGATGCACCGCAGCCAGTAGACCCGACGCCGCCTGCCCCGCCACCCGAGGTGCCAGATACACCCGAACCTGCGGTGCCGCCCGCTCCGCCCGAAACACCGATCCCTGCGCCAGAACAACCACCCGCAACACCGCCGGAAATGGCGGGCATTCCGCGCCAGCGCGTCAGCCCCGCTGCCCGCAGGCGCGCGGCACAGACCGGGTTTGATCTGTCCAATCTTGGTGCAGAGAAGACGATTTCGCTTGATGATATCCCCGAAACACAAGCGGAGGACGGGCCGGAACAGCTTTCAGCGATGCGGCAGGCAATTTCCGCCGCGATGACGCGTTCAAAACGCGAGATCCCGCATTATTATCTGTCTGACAGCATTGATCTGACATTGGCCGAGGACTTCATCGCCACCTACAACGCAGACCTTCCGCCTCAGGATCGGCTGGCACTTGGCGTGCTTTATATACGCGCGGTGGCGCTGGCCGCACAGAAGTATCCGGATTTCAACGGGTTCTTCGCGCATGACCGCTTCACCCCCAGCGCGTCGGTGCACGTGGGCATGGCGATCAATCTGCGCAGCGGTGGCCTTGTGGCCCCTGCGCTGCATGACGCGACGACGGGTAATCTGGATGTACTGATGACACGGCTCAAGGATCTGGTGGCGCGGGTCAGGCAAGGCCGGTTTCGCGCGCGTGAGCTGTCTGATCCGACCATTACCCTGACCAGTCTGGGTGACCGGGGGGTCGCGGGTATCACCGGCGTGATTTTTCCACCACAAGTCGCCATCGTGGGCATCGGCTCGTCCAGCTTGCAACCGG
>CBDTVH010000685.1:0-1709 GCA_965363665.1 uncultured Yoonia sp.
CCCGATCCATCCCGCCCAGTAGAAGGTCGGTGGCGCGCACCAGTTGCACGTTCAATGTCGTGTCCAGCACGTCGGATGATGTCATACCCTGATGCACAAAGCGTGCATCGTCGGACCCGATGTGTTCGGCCAGATGGGTAAGAAAGGCGATGACGTCATGTTTGGTGACGGCCTCGATCTCGTCAATGCGGGCCACGTCGAATTCAACGTCCTTTGCTTTCCAGACGGCCTCGGCGTTTTCCTTGGGGATCACACCAAGGGCGGCTTGCGCGTCACAGGCGTGGGCCTCGATCTCGTACCAGATGCGGAATTTCGTGGCTGGCTCCCAAATGGCAGTCATTTCCGGGCGGGAATAGCGAGGGATCATGGCGGGGCACCTTATGCGAGGGGTGGGCAGAGGATTCCTGACGCGTCATAAGGGGCGGGGACGGAACCCTCAAGGGAGAGATGCGCATGTTGCGGGGAATGGTGGTGGTGCTTTTGATGTCGGGGACGATTTTCGCCGACGCATGGCGTGCGATGGATGGCGCGTTTGCCAAGTGAAACTTTCAGCCGCAGATTTTGAGGGTAACTGGCGAATTCAGCGTGAGATTACGGATATGCGAATCCTTGAAAGCGGTACGCTTGAGGGCGAGGCGCAATTTACCGCGACGGATAACGGGCTGCTTTACCACGAACGTGGAATGCTGCGTTTTGCCGGTGGTGCGCCGGTTCTGGCGGAACGCAGCTATCAATGGTCTTTCCAAGAAGATGACGTTCATGTTGCATATGCTGATGGAACGCCATTTCACAGCTTTGCCAGAGTGGGTGCCCCTGTTGCCAGCCCGCATCTGTGCGGGGAGGATCTGTACCGGGGCACGTATTCTTTCGTGCAGTTTCCACAGTGGCAGGTGACCTGGACTGTAAAGGGGCCGCGCAAGAACTACCGATCAGTCACACGATACACGCCTGACCGCTGATGCCATCACACTTGCGCCGCGTCGCGGCATAGGCAATAAATCCATAACGAAGTCAACAATGGGGAGAGCGGCACATGGCCCTCGCACTTAACGATGAAGTCCTGACCGAGGCCTTTGGCCCGTCCAAAGGTGCCGCCCTGCGCGTCAAGCAGGTGACAATGGTTGTTCTGGGGATCGTGGCGCTGGCGATCTTTGCCAAGATCAAGGTGCCAATGTGGCCCGTGCCGATCACAATGGGCACATTCGCGGTGCTGACCATCGGCGCAACCTATGGCCCGCGTTTGGGCCTTGCGACAATTCTGGGTTACATGATCGTAGGCGCCTTGGGCTTTGACGTCTTTGCCGGCTCTGCGGCTGACAATGCGGGCCTCACCTATATGATGGGTAGCACTGGCGGCTATCTGGTGGGCTATGTTCTGGCCACATTGGCGTTAGGTTTTGCCGCGCGCGCAGGTTGGGACCGGTCGGTTAGTTTGATGGCCGTCGCTTTGCTTTTGGCGAATGCGCTGATCTATCTGCCCGGCGTTGCGTGGCTGAGCGTGCTTTACGGCAATAGCCTGACATGGGCGGTCGAGGTTGGTTTGGTGCCATTCCTGATTGGCGATGCGCTGAAACTGGGTCTTGCGGCGCTGTTGGTTCCCGGCCTGTGGAAGCTGATCGGCACCGCGCGCAGCTAAGCGAAGAACGGAATACATGAAAAAGGGCGCTGCAGTTGGCAGCGCCTTTTTTATTCAGATGTAGTGCGGTTGC
>CBDTVH010000686.1:0-1702 GCA_965363665.1 uncultured Yoonia sp.
TCCCCGATCACATGCACCATGCAAGCGGGCGTGTGGCCCGGGGTCGCAATTGCAAAGCCTTGCATGCCGCCGATCTGGTAGGTGTCGCCGTCACAGAACAGCGCATCGAATTGCGATCCGTCGCGTTCAAATTCGGTGCCTTCGTTGAAGACCTTGCCGAATGTGTCCTGCACCACGGTAATCTTCTCACCGACGCCGATTTTGCCGCCCAGCTTGTCCTGGATATAGGGTGCGGCACTCAGATGGTCGGCGTGGACATGGGTCTCGATGATCCAGTCCAGTTTCAGGTCGCGGCGCTGCACCTCGGCGATCAGCGCGTCGGCGCTGTCATAGGTGATGCGCCCGGCGGCGTAGTCGATGTCGAGCACGCTGTCGATGATGGCACAATGATCGCCGTCAGGTTCCGAGACGATATAGCTGATCGTGTTTGTCGCCCCATCGAAAAAGGCGGATACATGGGGCTTAACGGTCATATCAACAGGATAGGTCATTGGTTTCTCCTTCCATTCATATATTACATTTTGAAAATATGTTAAGTCCTACTTGCAAACTTTGATCAAGATCAATTCTAGCTTGCACAATTGCGACAAATCACAGCGTGTGGGACGGCATCCAGGCGCGCTTGCGAAATGTCTTCACCGCATTTGGCGCAGATCCCGTAGGTGCCGTTGGCGATCCGTTCAAGCGCGTTGTTGAGAAGCCGCAACTCTTGCGAATGGGCGGCGCCAAGGCGCTGAAGAACTTCATCATCCTCCAGGTCAATGGCCTGATCCTCAAGATCGGCAGGCAGCGGTTGTTCCAGATCATCTTCGATCTTTTTGAGGTGCGCCGACAGCTCTGCCATGCGGTCTTCGATTTGCTTTCGACGTTCTTTGATGTCCATGAGGGGCCTCTTTCGTTGGCGTTTCATCGGGATATTCTTCTCACAGACGCGCGCCCTGACATTGACCTATGTCATTGTCTGGACCTCCCTTCATGCCAATGCTGGTCGGAGCCATTGCAGGAGGACCGCCAGATGACCCATGCCAATTCCCTTGTTCTGAATTTTGCTAAATTACGCCGCGGCGATGTCGAAACTGTCGGCGGCAAGAACGCCTCTTTGGGTGAAATGATCCATGCGCTGACGCCAAAGGGTATCCTTGTACCGCCGGGGTTTGCGACGACGGCTGATGCGTTTCGGGCCTATCTGACCGCAAATGATCTGGATGCGCAAATCGGTATCGCACTTGATGCGTTGGCTGCGGGCAAAGCCACCTTGCATAAAACTGGCCAAGTCATCCGCGACCTGATCCTGAGCGGCGAGTGGCCGGATGACACGGCTGCGGCCATCGTTTCAGAGTACCGCGCGCTGTCAGAGGCGGCGGGCGAAAAAAACATCCCCGTTGCCGTGCGTTCAAGTGCAACGGCCGAGGATCTGCCGGACGCCAGTTTCGCAGGCCAGCAAGAAACGTTCTTGAATGTGATCGGCGAAGCCGCCGTGTTGGATGCCTGCCGCAAGTGCTATGCCTCGCTGTTCACGGATCGCGCGATTTCCTATCGCCAGATTCAGGGTTTTTCGCACACGCAGGTGGCGTTGTCGGTGGGCGTGCAGCAGATGGTGCGGGCTGACACCGGCGGATCGGGTGTCATGTTCTCTATTGATACCGAAAGCGGATTTCCTGACGCTGTCCTGATCAATGCGGCGTGGGGATTGGGTGAAAAT
>CBDTVH010000687.1:0-1702 GCA_965363665.1 uncultured Yoonia sp.
CGCCAGCTCGCGAAGACGCATGGCCAGGTCGGCCATGTTCAGTGTGCCGAGCACGCCGTACAGCGTACCGACCGCAAACAGGAACAGCGTCGAGCCGATCAGGTTCAGGACCACGTAGTGCAAGCCGGCACGCGTACGCTGGCGGCCGGCGCCGAACAACAGCAGGCCATACGAGGCGATCAGCAATACCTCGAAGAACACGAACAGGTTGAACAGGTCGCCGGTCAGAAACGCGCCGTTCAGACCGAACAGCTGCATCTGAAACAGAACGTGGAAATAGCGCGCGCTCTGGTCGGAACCGCACACCGCGTAAAGCACCACGCTGGTCGCCAGAATCGAGGTGATCAGCACCATGACCGCCGACAGAAGGTCCGCCACCAGTGTGACTCCGAAAGGTGCGGGCCAGTTTCCCATCTGCCCGGCTACGACGCCCGCGTCCAGAACCACCGCCATCAGCGCAATGGACGCGATCAGGCCCAGCCCCGACCCGATGATCGACACCCAAGCGCCCAGCGGCGAAGACCGCAGCAGATAGGCGATAATCGCTGCCGCAAACGGGATGACCAGCGGAAGGGTAAGAAACCAGCTCATGTATTAGTTTTCTTTGGGTTCAGCGACGCGCATGTCGTCGGTATTCAGGGTGCCAAGGCTTTGATAGGCGCGGAAGGCAAGGATGAGGGCAAAGGCGAACAGGCCAAAACCGATGACGATTGCGGTCAGCACCAGCGCCTGGGGCAGGGCGTTCGCGACATCGCCAATGGGCGCGTCCATGCCATCAGGCACCAAAGGCGGCGCACCGGGTGTCAGGCGACCAGCCACAAAAATGGTGAGGTTCGCGGCGTTCGATAAAAGGATCAAGCCAAAGAGGAAGCGCAGCAGGTTGCGTGCAAGCATCAGGTAAACCGCCGAAGCGACCAAAATACCGATCAGGACCGAGAGGAGTTGTTCCATCAGACAGCCTCTTCCAGCGCAAAGGTGATTGACAGGACCGCCCCGAGGACAACCAGATAAACGCCGATGTCAAAGACCAGCACCGTGGACAGAGGGACGCCCTTGCTGTCGTCGGTCGCTCCGATGAACAGCCATTGGCCCGTAAATAGCGCATCGCCCCAGAACACCGCCAGAACGCCCGCCAAAAGTGCGATACCAAGACCAGCCCCCGCAATGCTGCCCGGATCGAACCGCAGCGCCTTGCGCGCGTCGGCTGTGCCGCAGGCGATGGCGTAGACCACGAAACCGGTCGCCGCGATCAAGCCGCCGATGAAGCCGCCACCGGGGGCATTATGGCCGCGCAACAGCATGTAGGCCGAAAAGACCAGCAGCAGCACCGCTTGCAGGCGCGCGCCAGCGACCAGGATGACGGAATTCATGGCTTCTCTTCCTCTGGCTTGGATTTCAGCAGGGCAAAGATGCTGATTGCGGCAATCAGGACGACTGCGATTTCGCCGAAGGTATCCAGCGCGCGGAAGTCCACAAGGATCACATTGACGATGTTCTGGCCGAAGGCTTCGGGCCAGCTTGCAGTTTCAAAAAATGTGGTTAATTCGCGGTCGATCGGGCCGGTCGTGACCTTCAGCAGAATGACCGTTGTCACGACACCAAGGCCCGACGCGACCAGCGCATCCACCCAACGCCTGCGCAAAGGTTCCGGCGTCAGGTGGGGCAATTTCAGTGCGGCCGCAGCAAAGAGCACCACCACCAG
>CBDTVH010000688.1:0-1694 GCA_965363665.1 uncultured Yoonia sp.
ACCTGCCCCGCCGTCGCAGGAGGCCGTTCCGGATGTGGCAACATCTGCGACCGAAGGTGATGAACGGCCCGAAGAAGAGGTCGCAGCAGTAGATGCGCTGCCGCAGACGACAACGGCTGTGCGGATCAATCGCCCGGGTGCCGCCGACGAAGAGCCGGAAGCGGATGTCAGCGAAGCCCCTGCCGAAGATGCGATCCCCGAAGATGCGCCGGCCCTGTTGCGCTATGCGGCATCATTCGAGGATACAGGCGCACCGGCCAAGATATCCATCATGCTGATTGATACAGGCGAGATGCCGGACCCCGTAAATGCAGTTGCAGCACTTGGATTTACGCCCACCGTGACTGTCAATGCGTTGTCGCCTGCCTCGACTGATCTGGCGCAAGCCTATCACGCGGCAGGGGTCGAGATTGCGATGCAGGCGGCGTTGCCGGAAGGCGCACAGCCCGTTGATGTGGAAGTCGCGTTTGAAGCGGCACTGGGCATTGTGCCTGACGTCGCGATGCTGTTTTCCGACGGCACCGGTGCAATGCAGGACCGTGCAGCGACGGCGCAGGTGATGCAGATCCTTGCCGCTGATGGTTATGGGTTTGTCACTGTGGAACGCGGGCTGAGCAATGCCGCGCGGACCGCCGAACAGGCCGGAGTGTCGGCGACCACGATCCTGCGCGATATTGACGGCGACGGCGAAGATACCCGCGCGATCACACGCGCGCTTGATCAAGCTGCATTCCGTGCACGGCAAACAGGTGAGGCTGTTTTGCTTGGTCGGGTCAAGCCAGACACATTGGCAGCTTTGCGCGCTTGGGCGGAAGATCTGGATCAGGATGCGTTGGCGATCGCCCCGGTATCGGCGATCTTGTTGTCTGACCCGGCGAACTAGTTTCCGCTGCCCCGAAACATCGTGGCGTCAGCCGCTGCTTTGCGGATCGCGTTCGATTTATGGACGGTTTCCTGATACTCGGCCTCTGGGTCGCTGTCATAGACTACCCCGCCACCGGCCTGAATATACAGTTTTTCATCCTGTAAAACTGCGGTGCGCAGCGCGATACACATATCCATGTCGCCATTGGCGCTGAAATATCCGCAACCGCCGCCATAAACGCCGCGCTTTTCGGGTTCCAGCTCGTCAATGATTTCCATCGCGCGGACCTTGGGCGCACCTGAGACCGTTCCGGCAGGCATGCCCGCAAAGAACGCGCTGAGGGCATCCTGATCATCGGCGAGTTCACCCACAACGTTCGAGACGATGTGCATGACATGGCTATACCGTTCGACGATAAACTGCTCGGTCGGGCGCACAGTGCCGATCTTGCTGACCTTGCCGGTGTCGTTGCGGCCCAGATCAAGCAGCATCAGATGCTCGGCCAGTTCCTTCTGGTCGGCCATCAGATCGGCTTCGTTGGCGTTGTCTTCCTCGGGCGTTGCACCGCGTGGGCGGGTGCCTGCGATCGGGCGGATCGTGACCTCTTTGCCAAAGACCCGGACCAGGATTTCGGGGCTGGCGCCGATCACCTGAAATTCGCCAAAGTTGAAAAAGAACATGAACGGCGACGGGTTCGTGCGCCGCAGTGAGCGGTAAAGCGCAAAGGGCGGTTCGCGAAATTCCTGCGTCCAGCGTTGGGATGGAACCACCTGAAAGATGTCGCCCGCCTTGATATAGTCCTTCGCGGTCTCGACGGCCTGCAAATAGG
>CBDTVH010000689.1:0-1694 GCA_965363665.1 uncultured Yoonia sp.
ATCACTTATCGGGTGTGACCTGATCCATACAACTGATCCGGGTATTTCTGGCAAGATCATCGATATTCTGTTCGACAGCGCACTGCGAGAGCCTGCTTTCTTTCTGGCGGAAATGCAGGCTGATATTGGTGTTGCCCAGCTGATTTTTAGCCCGGTCGTGCTGGTTTACGAAGATGGTGTGCTGAAAACGAGCGCGCATCCTGACGACATCGCGCAGCGGATACACACGGCGATTCATGGCACATCAGTCGATGTTGATCTTACCGAATTGCCCAGCACATTGATCGGGCCTTTCGGAAACACGATATCGCCCAGCTTGATTGCCGCGTTGTTCAATGCCCGCACTGGTTCTGAAAAACCGAAGGCTCCCATGTCAGATGACGGCGTTTGGCTGACAGACCTGCAAGGTCATGCGGTCCGCGCGCATGTTGGCGATGTTGGACATATCAAGGACTTTGTCCTCGACGATCATTTCAGCGCCTGTGAGGCGTTTGAAATTGAAACACCAAAAGATGGTTTGATCAGTGTTCCACCGACAAGTATTTTGGTGAAAAAATCCCCCGACGACAAACTGCTTGTGTCACTCAATTAGGTTGCGATGCCGTCCTGACGGGCAGACGCCGCGTGCTTATGCGAAAACTGAAGTTCAAAGGATCGGCCGTTGCTTCAGCGCCTGCTGATCCAGCATCGCGACATCGCTTAACGCGTCGAAATCTGACACACGCAAGACGCCGTCAGACCAATGGGCCAATTGCCGATCTCTCAGGGCTGCCAGTGTCTTGTTCGTGTGCACTAACGATAATCCCAATGCATCGGCCAGATCCTGCTGGCGATAGGGCAGGGGCATCTGACCATTGTGGACCAGGCCCAAACCACGGCCCCGCTGGAATATCTTGGCAAACGCCCAAGCAACTGATTGCAGGGCGGTGCGTTGCCCCACAGTGGCAAGCGTATCACCCAAGAGATGTTCCTCAATGGCAGCCAGCCATGTAATGGCAAAGGCGCGTTTGGGGTTATCCTTGAAAAAATTCCAGATGGCCGATCTGTCAAAAACGCAAAGGGTCATCTTGGTCGTCGCTTCTACCGAATGACCCATTTCCCCCATCACGCCGGCCTGCAATCCGATGAAGTCGCCCGGAAAGATCAGGTTGACGACTTGGCGCCTGCCATTCTCAAGGTATTTATATCGCAAGCCCATCCCGTGCAGCGCAGTAAAGAGCTGAGGGCTGTTTGATCCTTCCATCAGGATCGGTGCGCCTGCATCGACGACCAACTCGCCGACCTTGAACCGCTGCATGACTATGACTTCTTCGGCTGACATCGGCACAAATTGGTCGCGCTGACGCAGTGGGCATTGTTCGCATTTTGTCGCCAATGTATTTTTTCTCCCTATGTCATAGATTAATGCGCGGCCTGAGGGCCGGTGCTATGGCGATCGCATTATTCTGAGGGCTACCGTGGCTAATAAGTTTATCATCATCGAACCTGATCCTATTGTCTGCATGGATGTCGAAGGTATGCTTATCGATCATTTTCCGGACTGCCGCGTGGTTTCTGGATTCTCGCTTTCGAGTGTTGGCGCTGAGATTTACAATTGCGGCCCTGACACTGCGCTTTTCGTGAAATCAACGCTGCTTGTTGAGAGCGATGATCTGCGGCGTGTTGCTGCAACGGCTGCCACACGTGGTAGCCAG
>CBDTVH010000690.1:0-1692 GCA_965363665.1 uncultured Yoonia sp.
CCGGCGCCCTTTGGGAAGTGCGGGCAAGGGTTCGCCCGGCAGATTGTATTTTGACAGTCGGGCATCCGCGATCCGCGCGATCAGGGCGGTCGCACGCGCAAGTGCGGTGTCGTCCAGTTGATCAGAGGCGTTGATGAGGTTTTCCAGCAAACTGGGCCGGGTCGCGTCATAATAGATGCCGGTGTCATCCAGGACCAGACTGAGAGGCGCAATCAGGTCAGCGCCAAGCCCGCGTGAGCGCAGAAACCCGTCTTCAACCAAAATCGCATCGTCGGCAGGTGCAGTGGCCCAACGCATCAGGCGGCGGCCTTTCGTGGCGGCGCGCTGTGCGGCCTGATCACCCTTGGCGAAAATCACAGGTCTGGGATTGCCAAAGAACTGCTGCAACGGTTTGCGCTTCCAAGCGCGCATGTCGGCTGCGACCCAACCCGCATAATCATCCCGCCACGCGGTGGCGGCCACAGCCAATGTCGCGGCGGCTTCTTCAAAGCTGCAAAGGCGGTCGTGAAACGGATCATACCACTTGGGGTACAGTATCATGGCACCTGCAAAAAGCTGGGCACGCGTCAGGGTGCGTTGCCGTCGCTGCACCGGCTTGCGGTCATCTGTCAGCCCCCATCCGGCATAGAAAGGTTGGCCAAATACCACGGGTTTATGCCCGGCAAGGATCGCCTCGAACCCCAGTTGCGAGCTGACCGTATAAACGGCAATTGCCCCATCAAGCAGCGCCCAGGGTGAAACGTCATGACCCGCCAGCGAAATCTTTGAATTGCTGTCTTGCTGCGTGAAATATCCCTTGCGGTGACCTGCGGTCGTTTCAGGGTGCGACTTGATGATGACGCGCGCGCCCGGATACTCGGTCTGGGCGTAAAACAGCATTTCACGAAATGTATTGCTGTCCGCACCGCAGGCTTTGATTGACGCATCTTGCCGGGTTTGGTCAACGACCAAAACATAGCCCGCTTCAGGGACCGGAATGGCCGGATCAAAGCGGTTATACTTTGAAATATGGTCGGACTTCATCGCCGCAATCCCCGCTCTGGCCCGGTCCAGAAGTACGGTGTCGTCCAAGGGCTCTTCGGTCAGGATGACCTCAAGATCAGAGCGGGTTCTGGGATCGTAATGCGCCCCGCCCAGATCGAAATTCAACCCGATCGGGGGATGGCCATCGCGGCCCAATCCGACCGAGCGCAGAAAGCTGTCTTCAACGCGTAGAATGGGGCTGTTCTTGATCTCGGCGATGGCTTCGCCTCTGGGTGAGGTCGGGCTATGCCCCCAGACACCCACCAGATCACCTTCGCCGGGTGTACCGATCCTGATGTCGTAGCCGGCAAGTTCAATGATCCGCCTGACCCGGCCTTTGGTCAGAAGGCCGCCGTTGTAGACATAAAGGTTCTGGCGCTGAGGATCATTCATTCACGGCAAGTTATTGTACGGTGTTCGTCTTCACAACGCGCAATGGCGGCCCGCCCCGCGATTGTTTTGACAGGATGGCGTCATAGGGATCGGCATCATCAAGCATCTTGTCGACAAGATGCCGCAAAAGCTGCTGACGCCCCGAGGCAGAGTAAAACCCCCCCGGCACCTGACAGGTTTCAAGCAGGAACTGGCGGTAGTCGCGATAGGCTTGATGCGCCACGGCGATGCCGAGCTTGTCGCTGGGGGGCGTCCTGCCGGGCCCGCCCAGGACGG
>CBDTVH010000691.1:0-1682 GCA_965363665.1 uncultured Yoonia sp.
TCGCCCCGTCGGGCATGGCGACATAGGTCGTGCCGCTGATCACCGAATGGGGGTGGATGTGGCTGGTGTGGATGCCGCCTTCGGGCAGGATGTTGATCCAGATATCTTCGAGTTGCAGCTTTTTGTCGCCAAGGTCGAATTGCACGTCTTCGGCAAAGGCCGCGACGTGGGCGTCCAGCACTTTGACAAGATCAGCGAAAATGGGGAAGCGCCAGGGCAGGTCGCTGAGTGACGCGTAGGAGGTGTAGCCCGGATACCCCTGCGCTTCACACCAGTCCTGACCCGCTTCATCGTCATCGGCGATGACAAGGCAGGAGTTTTCAAGCTCGGCCGGGTCGATGGGCGCGCCATGCTCGGACAGCTTGGCGTGATAAAGGCGGGTCGCGAAGAGGGATTTGATATCTGACATGAGCACTTCTTATCCGGGCGATGCAGGTAGGTATAGTGCTATGGGTGAAAGCGCAGGCTCTATCGCTCTACTGTGAGCCATGTATGACTGTCGCAACGCCACAAACCTCAGAGAATGCGCCTATGAGATATCTGTCCTGCCTGCTGGCCTCGTTGTTCTTGGCAACACCCGCCGCTGCCGACGCACTGGAATTTGTCTATGAGCAGGAATTGGAGGGCGTTTATAGCCAGAGTTGGTTTACGATGCACCTGACCAACACCTATGCTGACAAACATGAGGTCTATGTGAAAGGTGATGGCAAGCTGGGTGACTTCTTCGGCGTGCTTTATTTGGACTGTTCCACACCACAATTTTCGCGATGGCTGGCAGTTGGTGGCATTGTTGATGCAGACGACGTACCCATAGAGGTTATTCGCGTCATCCGCGAGCGTGACTGCAACATGTGATACACTGTCCCGGACGTGATCTGAAACCTCTTGCAGACGACTGCCATGGGGCACGCGGATCATGTCCGGCACTGAACTGCACAACCTGCCGCAACTCTTTGCCTGCAAGGGGTTGCTTTGTGTGTCGATGGGGTCTAAACGGCGCACTTCTACCCCCACTCCACCGGGAATCGGGTGACGTCTCAGACGGCCTGCCGGTGATGTTGACAAAGGAATATGGCATGAACGCCAATGAACTGCGGGACAAGACGCCCGATCAGCTCCGTGACGAGCTGGTGAACCTGAAAAAAGAGTCCTTCAATCTGCGCTTTCAGCAGGCCACTGGTCAGCTTGAAAACACAGCAGGCATCCGTGCGGCCCGCCGTAACGCTGCCAAGGTGAAGACAATTCTGAACGAAAAAGCAGCCGCCGCTGCCAAGGAGGCTTAATCTATGCCTAAGCGTATCCTAGCCGGGGTTGTCACAAGCAACCAGAACGCCCAGACCGTCACAGTTTCGGTCGAGCGCCGCTACAAGCACCCGCTGCTTCAGAAAACCATTCGTAAGTCGAAGAAATATCGCGCTCACGATGAACAGAACGCATTCAACGTCGGTGATCAAGTTCGCATTCAGGAATGTGCACCGAAGTCGAAAACCAAACGCTGGGAGGTTATTGCTTCTTAAGCGATAGCACCCGGTTCAATCGAAACCCTGGGCCCCCGGACAGAAATCGGGACTTGCTCATAGGTCGGAAAAGGAAACCAAATGATCCAGATGCAGACCAATCTGGATGTTGCTGACAACAGCGGCGCACGCCGTGTTCAGTGCATCAAGGTTCTGGGTGGTTCC
>CBDTVH010000692.1:0-1670 GCA_965363665.1 uncultured Yoonia sp.
AATGGCCGCCGATAAAGCAAATTTGCAGGATGCATTTCTCAATCATGTCCGGAAGACAAAGGTTCCGGTCACGATCTTTTTGGTGAACGGCGTCAAATTGCAGGGCGTCATCACGTGGTTTGACAGCTTCTGCGTGCTTTTGCGCCGCGACGGTCAATCGCAGCTTGTCTACAAGAGCGCGATTTCAACGATCATGCCCGCGCAGCCGATCAGCCTTTATGAAGGCGAAGAGTAGCTTTGCTCGAACATGACCGCCCCGTCACGCGGGCTTGGGTACTGCACCCTGATCTGAAGTCTGACATGAGCCGCCGCGCGGCTGAGCCTGCTTTGCAAGAAGCAATAGCGCTTGCCGCGGCCTTGCCCGACCTACAGGTGGTGGGGGCTGACAGCGTGCGTTTGCCCCGCATTCACCCCGGGAAACTCTTCGGCAAAGGCAAGATCGCCGAGTTGAAACAGATATTTCATGACGCCAAGGTCGAGCTGGTCTTGATCGACGGACCTGTCACGCCTGTTCAGCAGCGTAACCTTGAAAAGGAATGGGGCGTCAAACTGCTTGATCGCACCGGGTTGATATTGGAAATCTTCAGCGACCGTGCCCGCACCTCGGAAGGTGTGTTGCAGGTTGAAATGGCGGCTTTGTCCTATCAGCGGACCCGGTTGGTCCGCGCGTGGACCCACCTTGAAAGGCAGCGCGGTGGCTTGGGCTTTGTCGGTGGACCGGGCGAAACCCAGATCGAGGCGGACCGCCGCGCCATTGACGAACAACTCAACCGGTTGCGCAAGCAATTGTCCAAGGTCGTGAAAACGCGCGAATTGCACCGCGCGTCCCGCGCCAAGGTGCCGTTCCCGATTGTCGCCCTTGTTGGGTACACCAACGCAGGCAAATCGACGCTGTTCAACCGTCTGACCGGGGCAGAGGTTTTTGCCAAGGACATGCTCTTTGCCACACTTGATCCGACCATGCGCAAGATCGTGCTGCCCACGGGGGATGAGATCATCATGTCCGATACGGTGGGTTTCATCAGTGATCTGCCAACCGAGCTTGTCGCGGCTTTCAGGGCGACATTGGAAGAGGTGCTGGACGCGGACCTGATCGTCCATGTCCGCGACATCAGCCATCCGCAAACCGAAGAGCAGGCGCAGGACGTGCATGCCATCCTGCACAGCCTTGGCGTGGCCGAAGAAGCACCGATCATCGAGGTCTGGAACAAGATCGACCTGCTGGAAGGCGACGCGCGCGATGCGGTTCTGGCGCAGGCCGCACGCAAGGATGATCTGTTTGCGGTCTCTGCGATCACCGGCGACGGGATTGATCAGCTTTTGGCGGCGATCCCTGACAAACTGAAAGACCCACGGCATGAAGAACATCTGTCGCTGCCGTTCTCAGCGGGGCGCAAACGCGCCTGGCTGTTCGAGGCTGGCGTCGTAACCGATGAGGTGCAGACCGAAACGGGCTATGACCTGACCGTGTTCTGGACCGCGCTGCAGAAAGAGCGGTTTACGCGGTTGTAGGCGCGCGCCTGCTAGGCGGGACAGTTTTCACCCCGAAGCCGTTCCATTGCCAGTCCGCGGGATGGCGGCCAACAGGCGTTCCGGGGCACTTTATCCCTCAACCATGGCGAGACGCAGCATCGCGGCGCGTCCGTCCGCGCCGGCCAGAACGCCGTCGG
>CBDTVH010000693.1:0-1668 GCA_965363665.1 uncultured Yoonia sp.
TGGGTCCGCACCGAAATTGGCCCGATTGCCAAGCCTGACCTGATCCAATGGGCGCCCGGCCTGCCCAAGACACGCTCGGGCAAGATCATGCGCCGCATCCTGCGCAAGATCGCGGAGAACGACACGGGAAGCCTGGGCGACACCTCGACCCTCGCCGATCCGTCCGTGGTGGCCGACCCTGCCGTTGTGGATGATCTGATCGCAAACCGCATGAACCGGAAGGAAGCGTGATGGATGGCTCTCGCAGACCACAAACCCCGCCTGTTCTGATCCTGCTGGGGCCTCCGGGTGCTGGCAAGGGCACGCAGGCGCGGATGCTGGAGGACCGCTTTGGTCTGATCCAACTTTCCACCGGTGATCTGCTGCGCGCCGCCGTTGCCTCAGGCTCGGACGCAGGCCAAGCGGCGAAATCCGTGATGGAGGCCGGTGGCCTTGTCAGCGACGATATCGTCATTGCGATCCTGCGTGACAGGCTTGTGGCACCTGCTTGCGCCAGGGGCGTCATCCTCGACGGCTTTCCGCGCACCTCGACGCAGGCCGAAGCGCTGGACGTGATGCTGGCCGAAAGCGGTCAGCAGATCAATGCGGCGATCCTGCTGGAAGTGGACGACGTGAAAATGGTTGTCCGCATCGCGGGGCGGTTCACCTGCGGGGACTGTGGCGAAGGCTATCACGACACCTTCAAAGCGCCCAAAACGGCCGAAACCTGCGACGCGTGCGGCAGCCAGAACATGATCCGCCGGGCCGACGACAATGCATCAACCGTGATGTCGCGCCTTGATGCATATCATGAACAGACCGCCCCATTGATCACATACTACACGGACAAGGGCGCCCTGCGCCGCGTCGATGCCATGGGCGAGATTACAGACATTCAGGATGCGATCGCTGCGCTGACTGAAAGTGTGATGCGTTAGGAAACTTGTTCGGGCGACAGCCGCCCGAACCCGGAAATAGCCATATAATCAAGGAGGAGCGCCAGATGGCGGAACAATCAACATATACAAAAGCGGCCGAAGACGGGGTGGGATATTGGAAAGCCAATGTCCGCATCATCCTTGTCAGTCTCGTGATCTGGGCACTGGTGTCCTTTGGGTTCGGCATCCTGCTGCGCCCGATGCTGGCCGGGATCGAAGTCGGCGGCACGGACCTTGGCTTCTGGTTTGCCCAGCAAGGTTCCATTCTCGTCTTTCTTGCGCTGATCTTTTTCTACGCATGGCGGATGAACAAACTCGACCGTGAATACGGCGTAGAGGAGGACTGACCCCATGGAACAGTTTACCATTAACCTGCTGTTTGTGGGCGCGAGTTTCGCGATCTACATCGGCATCGCGATTTGGGCCCGGGCCGGGTCCACGTCAGAATTCTATGCCGCGGGCCGGGGTGTTCACCCCGTCACCAACGGCATGGCAACTGCGGCTGACTGGATGTCAGCGGCGTCTTTCATCTCAATGGCGGGTCTGATCGCCTTTACCGGCTATGACAACTCGACCTTCCTGATGGGATGGACGGGTGGTTATGTGCTTCTGGCACTGCTGCTGGCGCCATACCTGCGCAAATTCGGCAAGTTCACCGTATCCGAATTTATCGGTGATCGCTTCTATTCACCAACGGCGCGCATGGTGGCCGTGGTCTGTCTGATCGTGGCCTCGGTCACTTACGTGATCG
>CBDTVH010000694.1:0-1661 GCA_965363665.1 uncultured Yoonia sp.
ACGCCGCAGCGCACCGCCTGAACCCCTGCAAAGCGGCGTACCCTGCGCTTGATATCGTGGCCGCCGTCGCCCTGGCGAGTTTTGCGTGGCTGGCGATCGGACTGCTCACAGGGGCGAATGCGCTGATGTATTATGGGTTGATGTCTGTCGGCCTTTGCGTGGGTCTTACCGCACTTGCCTTTGGTCAAAGACCAGTCTGGATGCGTATTGGCGCGGCGACGATAGCAGGACTTGGGCTATTCGGGCTCTACAGTATTTTGATGCTGTATAATCCCGCTTTCGTGCGGTGGCCCGGAGATATGAAATTGACCGGCGCTATCGTGATCGGATTGATGGTATTCGCCGGGTCATTGAGGCCCGCGCTGTTCGACACCCACCGTGCGGCAAAATTGACCCTTCTTGCACTGCTCGTGCCCGGGGTCAGCTATGGGATAAAGGTAATGGGCGCATGACGACACAAACACTCAGGACCGATGACGGCCAACTTACAATCTGGTTCGATGGCCCTGCATGGGACGACCACCCAAAGGTTGCGACGGTCGGCAAATGTAAATTCACCTCGGCTGACGCCGGGGCGCGCCTGTTGTCAGAAGCTGCGACCCTTGCCAAAGCCGAAGGTGCGACCGCCTTGATCGGCCCGATGGAAGGCGACACATGGCACGCCTATCGCCTGATTTCCGAACGTGGCACGCACGCACCCTTCCTTATGGAACCCAGCAGTGCCGATCATGACCAGGCTGCTTTTGAAGCCGCAGGTTTCAACGTCATTTCCTCTTACTTTTCGGCCTCTGCCGCTTTGTCTGACTTGCCCGGTCCCAAGCCCAGGGACACTGACGTTTTCACCATTGAAACATGGGATGGCACCGACCCCGAAGGGCTGTTCACGCAAGTCCATCAATTGTCCTGTGCAGCCTTCGCGAACAACCCTTTCTATAAGCATATCGCGCTTGCAGATTTTCTGGCGATGTACCTGCCGATGGTGCCATTGCTGAAGCAAGACTTGATCCTTTTCGCCCGCGACAGCACGGGCGCTTTGGTTGGCTTCCTGTTTGGCATTCCAAACTACGCCGAAGGGCCAAAACCCACCTCCGTCATCCTGAAGACCTACGCGTCATCGCAAAAAGGGGCCGGGCACTGGTTGTCATATCAGTTTTACATCAACGCCAAGGCGATGGGATTTGAAACTGCTATTCACGCGCTGATGCACGATGACAACCTTTCGGCGGTCAGGTCAGGGCTGAACGGCGCTGACGTCTTTCGCCGCTATGCATTGATGGGGCGCATCTTGTGACAACTCTTGCCGTTGCTTTTGCACAGGCCGCGACCGATTACCGCGACCGGACCGCGCTGATTGATGGCGACGGCACCGCCTACCTGTTTTCGCAGGTACAACAGCTGGCAGTTACCTACGCCGGGGCGTGGCATGCCAAGGGTGTGCGTCCAGGCGACCGCGTGTTGATCGCGATGGGGATCGATGTTGATCTTTATGCAACGCTTGCAGCGCTATGGTCATTGGGTGCGACCGTCGTTCTGCCTGAACCCGCAATGGGGCTGACGGGGATCAAGACGGCAATTGCGGCGACGGCACCCAAGTTTTTCTGTGCTACCGGCCCATACAGCTGGATCAAACTGCTGCTTCCGGGCCTTTGGCGCACGACACT
>CBDTVH010000695.1:0-1657 GCA_965363665.1 uncultured Yoonia sp.
CGCCGCAATGCGCCCGCCGCGCACACCGATATCGGTGTGCAAACGGCCCGCCGGTTCACCGATCAGGTCGCGCAAACGCGCCTCCACATTCATGTGAATGTCTTCAAGCGCTGTCGAAAACGGAAATTCTCCGGTTTCAATCTCTGACAAAACGGTGAGCAGGCCTTCCCGGATCGCCTCTGCATCGTTATCGGTAATGATGCCTGTGGCAGCCAACATGGCGGCATGGGCGCGTGAACCTGCGATGTCCTGCGGCGCAAGGCGGCGGTCATACCCGATCGAGGCATTGATCGCCTCCATGATCGCGTCTGGTCCGGCGGCAAAACGCCCGCCCCACATCGTGTTTGCGGATTTGGTCATAAAGGAAGTCGCCCGTGCGAAAGTTGCTATCAGCCCTGCTTTATACGGCCCTTCTGGGTCTTGCAAACACTGGCCACGCGGATGTGGCCGCAGCAGAGGCGATGCGCGAAGGCGACATGCGCAAACTGATCTTCCACAGCGCGCCGATAGCAAGCTCGGACGTGGTCTTTATCAGCGAAGACGGGCAGGATATGACGCTGGCCGATTTTCAAGGCAAACATGTCGTGCTGAACTTCTGGGCCACGTGGTGCGCCCCCTGCCGCAAGGAAATGCCGCATCTTTCGGCACTGCAAGAGGCGATGGGCGGTGACCGACTGGAAGTCGTGACGATCGCGACCGGGCGCAACCCGCTGCCCGCCATGCAAAGGTTCCTTGCAGAAATCGAAGTGGACAACCTACCGCTGCACACCGACCCACGCCAAAGCCTTGCGCGCGGAATGGGGGTACTGGGCCTGCCAGTTACGGTGATCCTTGATCCCGACGGCAATGAAATTGCGCGCATGCAAGGCGACGCCGATTGGTCGAGCGACAATGCGATGGCAATCCTGCAAACCTTGATTGGACCCGAAACCTGATCAGAACCGCGACGTTGGTCCTAACTCTGCTCTGAGGATCGTTCCCCCTTTCGCGGCACCGTAGTCAACCATCTTTCAAATTTTGCTCATATTTTGGCCTTATTCCCACCGTAGCCCGTGGCCAATGCTGGTTTCAAACTAAGATTGTCTTTGTCATGCATGGCTCTGCATCACCCAAGGTGAGGAGAGAGTGCTCTTAAAGGAAACATGATGTTCTATTGGGTCTCAAGAAAAACTGCATTTACCGGCGTGTTGAGTGCAATGCTTACGCTGCCTATCGGTGCCGCGGCGCAGGAAGTCACTCTCACAACGAATAATAGCGGGGGCCCGGTCTTGACCGGCACCCTTCTGGAATTCGATGAAGCCTCGTACGTGATTGATTCCACACTGGGACCTATTCGCGTCTCGCGCGACAGCTTCTCTTGCGAAGGCGACGCCTGCCCGCAAGCTGGTGCAATAACGATCAGCGCCACGTCTTCGGGGCCGGTGGAATGGGACGTATCTCTCTGGGGCAGCCGCCGCGCGTTTACCGAGCACGTCGAACGTCTGGCCGAGCTGGTCGATGAAAAGACAAATGGCGAGTTCAAGCTGAACATTTCTTACGGCGGTCTGTCACCCAGCCGCGAAAACCTCGATAACATTGCCGCGGGCACGTTCGAAATGGCGCAGTTCTGCACGGGCTACCACGCAGAAAAAACACCTCTTCTTTCCGTGCTGGAGCT
>CBDTVH010000696.1:0-1655 GCA_965363665.1 uncultured Yoonia sp.
CTCCTTGCCGTCAAAGCCGCACTCGGTCGCCTTTGCGCCAGTCGTTACGCAAATCAGCGCCTTCTTGCCCGCGAAGAACCCTTTATCGAAACGGTCCGCGACACTGTGCATTTCACCATGGACAAAGACGCGCTCGAACCAGCCCTTCAGAATGGCAGGCGCGGAAAACCACCAGATCGGAAAGTGAAAAATAATCCGGTCGGCCTGTCTGATCTTTTCAATTTCGGTCATGACATCTGCCGGAATGGTCTTTTGGGCGGTGGCTGTCTCCTGTGCCTTGAGCGGATCAAACTGAGCGTCCTTGGGCCAATCGCCATAATGGCCGGGTCCCTCGATTGCATCAAATCCCATCGCATAAAGGTCCGACCAGAGAACGTCGTGGCCTGCCACCTTTGACGCGTCTGCCGTCGACAACGCCCATGCCGCGTTAAAGGATCGGTGGTCAGGATGCGCAAGGACGACAAGTGTGGTTGGCAAATCAAGAACTCCGCTGGACATGATCGCAACCGCAATACGCCCGAACGGCGCGGCCTGTCCAGCAGGCGGCATGTTCCGCACTGCGCCACACGTCGCATGCCATCTACCGCACAAATGTCAGACTTAATTGGGCCATATTTGCTTCATAGCTTTTTGCGCAGCCCATATTAGAGGCTCAGAATTAAAGGACTCGTTATGAAATTCTTCCGCTCCCTTTTCCTGTTTTTCGGTTTCGCAATCCTGACAGCATGCACTGGCCCGCAGATTACGGACTTTTCCGACCGATCTGTCGTCTTTACCTGGGTCAACGTCGATGAAGCGCGCGGGAACAGGGTGGTCGGCGGTTCCTTCCGCAATTTGACGCCCGGTAGCGGTGGCGGCGTCTATCCAGCCGGTATTGAAAAGCTGGGGAACGGGTACCTGATCTATCATGAAGGTATCGCCAATGGCCCGACAAAGCTGAACACTGTCAACGCGATGTTCTGTGTCGGCCTCTGTACAAACACGGTCAATGTCTATGATTTCGGCGCGCAAGGCGGCGACATCGCTGCCGCCAATATTCGCGCCCGCGGTGTCTACGACCTTGGTCGCTATGCGATCGTGTCGCAGCGCACTGGTCTGTTCCAGCCTGCTGTTTTCGATGCGCAACGCATTTCGGGCCCCAGCAAACGCGAGATTCTCGAGTTTTTGCTGCCCCGTGTGGACCCACAGCAAATGCCCTTGATCCAGGCCGAGTTGAATCGGCTTTAGAATGCGGCTTTTCAATATCACAAAGCTTGGATTGGCCGCAGTGATCTGCACTGTCCTAAGCGGTTGCCTTCCTGAAACCGACACGATTGCAGACAGCGTCTCGCGTAGCCCTGAGAAAGTCATTCTTGTGGGGGCATTCGAAATCACACCAGCCATCCCACAGAATCTGAACGTGTCACAAGGCGTCATGACCCCGGTCGGTGAGGCGATCTTTGGTTCGGCAGAGGACGCGTTGGGCAATCGGCTTGTCACCGGGTTTCTGCCTTTCGGCACTCGGGTCACAAAGACGATCTATAGTACCCCGTGGGCAGGGACGACGCATTCCGTTCCACTAGATGAACTGTTTTTCATCGAAGTGGAACGGACAGCGATTCAACTGCAACCCGGTCAGTATTTTCTGAGCAATGCAGGTGTTGATACGATCACCT
>CBDTVH010000697.1:0-1651 GCA_965363665.1 uncultured Yoonia sp.
CAAGCGACCAGCACGACCCGTCAAGGTGACATCGGCAGAGGCGCGCATTGGTAAGTCAGGTCTTGAGGTATCGTGGAAAACAGCGGGTGCCAAACGCGATTATGAACCCGATGTCTGGTTGCAATGGTCCGCTGATGGAGAACGTTGGAACGGCCTCACTACAGGGCTGAAAGGCAACGCAGCAGAGTTGGATCCCGCAGTTATCCCGGCCGATAAGGTCAGGATCAGGGTCCTTGCGCACGACGGATACTTTACCGCCATGGCCGAAACCGAGGCGGTGAAATTGCCCGTGGTCGCACCCGAACTTGCCATCATTCATCCAGCGAAGGATCAGGTTCTGCGTGCAAACAGGCCATTGCATCTTTGGGGCACATTCACAGGCCGAACCAAAGCGACATCCGTCGAATGGTATCTGGACGGCAAGAAGGTCGCGCAAGATCTGGACGCCTGGGCCGACACACCCAAGCCCGGTGAACATATCGCTGAACTGCGCGCAAAGGGTGCAGAACCAGTAAGCGTCAAGTTCTCGGTCGATGAGGGCTAGATGGGATCACTCAACAAGCTGTTCAGTGGGTTCGGAGTGGGGCTGCAACCGCCGCACTCCAGCCGATGACAGCAAGCGTTCTGTCGACGCGGATGATACCCAAAGCCGTGATCGCGTCAGACCGTCAACTGCGCCTTGAAATGAGACAGATCTCGTTCCATCGCCAGAGCTGCGGCGTCTGCGTCGAATTCCGAGGTCCTGCTCGACTCTGCAAACCAATGCTGGGTTCCGGGATAGTCGAAAGCGGCATAATCGCCCCCTGATTTTCGGATGGCCCGCTCCATATTCCTGCGCGCCGCCGTGCTGACCCAAGGATCAGTTTCGGCAAAATGCGCAAGTATACCTGCCGTGCAATGTGAGAAATCACCGGCGCGGGCTGCGTAGTACAAAATGGTGGCGGCGACCTGGTATTCCGGCCTCTGAGACAGCCAGACGGCCCAATGACCCCCCATGGAAAACCCGACAACACCGATTTTGGTATTGCTTGAACCAGACATTTCGGAAAGAGAGGCGATATCGGCGCCCAAGGTTCTATACATGGGCACGCGCCGCGGTTTGGCCCGAAGTTTTCGTGCATCGGCTTCGGTGTCTGCTGTCTGACCTTCAAAAAGATCGGCAAGACCAATAAGATAGCCGTGGCGGGCAAGAGACGATCCGAACCTGCGAAATGAATCCGTCAAGCCCCACCAGGAGTGTATGATCAGAACTGCACCTCGGGGCGCATCCTGCGGGTGGATCGTTTCCATGTTCCTGCGTTCCCTTCCAACTTCAAGATAGCGCGTGGGCGAAGGATGCTGTGGACTGTCTTTGCAGTTTGATTGGCTCATTCCGGCAGTTATAGCACTGACAGACTTTGAACCCGCCGTGTCGCCATGTTAGTTTAACAACCAATTGGACGGACGCCTATGGTGGATCAAGATAAAACGAAGCGCCATGTCCCGGTGTCAATGGTCAGCCCTTCCGCTCTCACCCGGACCATCGTCGCGGCCATTTGCGCTTTCCGTTGCGTCCGCCTTGATTGGCTTGCGCATCTTCTTTTGCCGATCCGCAGAAGGACACCAGATCGCCTCAAGATGGCTTGGATCACTTCAAAAGAGGAGCCAAAAC
>CBDTVH010000698.1:0-1650 GCA_965363665.1 uncultured Yoonia sp.
GGTTGATCCCGTGATGTTGGAGGTTTTCAACAACCTCTTCATGTCGATTGCCGAACAGATGGGGGCCACCTTGGCCAACACGGCCTATTCGGTGAACATCAAGGAACGCTATGATTTTTCCTGTGCGATCTTTGACCGGAAAGGTGATCTGGTTGCCAACGCGCCGCATGTACCGGTGCACCTGGGGTCCATGTCCGAAAGCGTGCGCACGATCCTTGCACAGAACAAAAACAAGATCCGCCCCGGCGATGTTTTCATGATGAACAACCCGTTCAACGGGGGCACCCACTTGCCCGATGTCACCGTGATCACGCCCGTATTCGATGCGGCGGGCGAGAACATCATCTACACCGTCGCGTCGCGCGGGCATCATGCAGACATCGGCGGCAAGACCCCCGGGTCGGCCCCGCCTGACAGCAAGACTATCGCCGAGGAGGGCGTGCTGATCGACAATGTCTTGCTGCTGAAGCAGGGTGAATTGCAGGACGCCGAAGTGCGTGCGCTTTTGGCCTCTGGCCCATACCCTTGCCGCAACATCAATCAGAACATGGCCGATCTGGCAGCCCAGATTGCGGCCAATGAAACCGGCGCGGCAGAGCTGCAAAAGATCACCACCGTGTTCGGTGTCGATGTGGTGCACGCCTATATGGGCCATGTGCAGGACAATGCCGAGGAAAGCGTGCGGCGGGTGCTTGATGTGCTGCGCGATTGTGCGTTCTCATATCCTTTGGATGGCGGTGCATCCATCAAGGTCGCGATCAAGGTGGATCAGGCCAGCCGGACCGCCCAGATTGATTTCACCGGTACATCCGCGCAATCGCCCCTGAACTATAACGCGCCGCTGGCCATCTGCCGGGCCGTTGTATTGTACGTGTTCCGCACCCTTGTGGGCAGCGACATTCCGATGAACGAAGGCTGCATGAAACCGCTTGAGCTGATCGTGCCCGAAGGGTCGATGATCAATCCGGTGGCACCTGCTGCTGTCATCTCGGGCAATACCGAGGTCAGCCAGGCGATTGCCGATGCGCTTTATGGCGCGTTGGGCGTGATTGCGGGCAGTCAGGGGACGATGAATAATTTTGTCTACGGCAATGATGTCTATCAGAACTACGAAACCATCTGTGGTGGCACCGGTGCCGGCCCTGATTTTGACGGGACCAGTGCTGTGCACAGCCATATGACCAATACGCGTATGACCGACCCCGAAGTGCTGGAAGCGCGGTTTCCTGTGCGCGTGGAAGAATTCGCGATCCGTCGCGGTTCTGGAGGGGCGGGGCTGCACAAGGGCGGGGATGGGATCGTCCGGCGCCTGCGGTTCAACGAGCCGATGACCGTGACTGTGTTGTCCTCACATCGCGACGTGCCACCGCACGGCTGCGCAGGTGGCGCGCCGGGCGGCGTGGGACGAAACAGCGTTGTGCGGGCGGATGGCCGAACAGAGATTCTGCGCGGAAACGATCAGGCCAGTCTTGATGCAGGCGACGTGTTCGTCATGGAAACCCCCGGTGGTGGGGGCTATGGCAGGACGGATCGCTGATTGGCCTACCGTCCGTCGCTCAGGCGTTGACCGGTTTCTGAATCGCAATAAAGTGGCTGACCACCCCATTTGCATCCTTGATCGGGCGCATCACGCATTCGTGGACAAAGCGC
>CBDTVH010000699.1:0-1637 GCA_965363665.1 uncultured Yoonia sp.
GTTTATGTAAGGCGGAAAGGCGGTGAGATCGCTTCTGTCTGCACTGTCTCTGCTTGGTGATCAACCAAAGACCGCGCTCTCCTCCACGGGGTGAAGGGCGCCACGTTCAACATGAACGAGACATTTCCTTTCATTGCATCAGTTCTTGCGGTAAATCGAATTTAACTGCTTCTGCTAACGCCTCAGGATTTGTCTATGGTACTTCGCACCTTCTTTGCTATCGACAATGACAACCTCGTCGTGACTTCAAGTTCGAATGCGGGACTTGTCGGCAATGGTATCATCAACAACTCTGATACGCCGGACGGAACTGTATTCGTCTATAGTGGTGGTGGCGGTACGTCTATCACGCTTGATGATGATGACGGTGGGCCCAACGCCAACAGATTCAATGATGATGACCGTTTTGACCATGAGATCGTGGATGGCGGTGGCATTGTCGCGAACGGCACGTTCGTAGAGGCTGAATCGCTGATTGAGCTGCGGGCGCTTGATGTGAACGGCAACCCGACCGGACCAACCATAACGTTGACCGTCTTTTCCCAAGGCGGCGTTACCAGCGACGTCTGGGGTTTCGGCACTGACACGGCACTGCAAGACGGCGTATCCTATGTCAAGGTCGGCGGGTCCAATACCGGCTCGACCCCATACAGTAATTTCATCACCTGCTTTGAGGCGCGCACAAAGATAAAGGTCCGATCAGGGACAAAAGCCGCCGAGGACATCGCGATGGGTGATATGGTCTGGACCCGTGACAGTGGCTATCAACCGGTCCGCTGGGTCGGCAAGACGACCGTCGCGGCCGAGGGCGCATTCGCGCCTGTCGTGATTTCCTCCGGGGCTATCGGAAACGCGGAAGAATTGATCGTTTCCCCACAGCACCGGATTCTCCTTTCCAGTGCCGACGCGGAATTATTGTTTGGCGTCAATGAGGTTTTTGTTGCCGCCAAACACCTGTGCGGTTTGCCGGGCGTATCTGAACGTATCGGCGGATCAATTACCTATGTTCACTTCATGTGCGACACCCACCAGATTGTCAGCGCCAATGGTATCACGTGTGAAAGTTTCTTTTTGTCCGAATTTTCCGTGTCCGGCGTCGAAGCTGATCAAAGACGCGAACTGCTTGCGCTTTTCCCGTCCCTCCGGACAGGCATGCAGCAATTCGGCAGCACGGCGGCCAAAACCCTCAGGGGATTTGAGGCCAACTTGCTTTGCGATTACCTGCATGCTGGCCCTGGCTGACGCCAGCGTCAGCGCAGCGCGGGGGCGGGACGGACAAAGCCCGTGGTCAGCCCCCGTCGGTTGAGAATTGCTGGTGTGCGGCGCGCCATGGCTGCGGGGTGGTTTGGATCAAGCACGCCAAGCCGCACAAGGATCGCCGCAATGGCACAGTCCCGCCCACGTTGTGTGCCATCCATGACTTTCACCGCGACGCCCAGCCGTTTTTCAGGGATGATCGCAATGAACACGCCTTCGGCCCCTGTCTTGATCGCGACCTTGTGGTCCATCGCCCGCATCAGATCGGTACAGGTACGTGTCTCACCAGCAACGAATTCCGGGAACGCTGCCATCGCCTGGGTCAACCGCGCAGCGGCGGTGCTGCGCACATCGGACCGGTCCTGTGCGCTGGCAAAAAA
>CBDTVH010000700.1:0-1634 GCA_965363665.1 uncultured Yoonia sp.
GCGAAAGAGTGGTTCGATCTGCGTGGAATCGGCAAATCACCCGCCCGGTTTGACTTCAAAAAACTCGAAAACATCTGTGGGCAGCACATCGCTGTCGCCGACGATGCTGCGCTGCTGCACGAAATGCAGGGTTTCCTTGCGGCAACCGGAGCGACGCCCCTGTCTGAAACACAAAAGGCAGGAATGCTCAAAGCCATGTATTGCCTGAAGGAGAGAGCAAAGACCTTTCCTGAACTCATTGAAAAGGCACACTTTGTTCTGGCAGATCGTCCGATTGTGCCGGATGAAAAGGCTGATGGACAACTGACTGATGTATCCCGTGGTATACTGAGAGAATTGACGCCGCAGCTGCAAAATGCTAGCTGGTCTCGAGACATCCTAGAGGGGATCGTCGCATCCACTGCCGAAGCTCATGACATGAAACTAGGCAAGTTGGCCGGGCCTTTGCGCGCGGCTCTCGCGGGACGCGCGGTTTCACCCAGTGTGTTCGATATGATGTTGGTCCTTGGGCACGATGAAACCATCGCACGCCTAAAGGATGCCAGTAGCTGAAACCTGTTCGTTACGAATAGCAGCTATCGGGATACCAACGACGAATGATGCCGCTGCGTCCTCACCAGACGCAGGACCGAGAGGGAAAATACATGGCCGAAAATACTGATACTGCGAAGCTGACGATCAAGGGCAAAACATACGAGTTGCCAATCCACTCTCCTACCGGCGGTCCGGACGTGATCGACATCCGCAAACTTTATAGTCAGGCGGATGTTTTTACATATGACCCCGGCTTCACCTCGACCGCTGCTTGTGACAGCACGATTACCTTTATTGACGGCGACAAGGGCGTTTTGCTGCACCGTGGCTATCCCATCAACCAACTGGCTGCAAAATCGCATTACCTCGAAGTGTGTTATCTGCTGCTTTATGGTGAACTGCCTTGTGCCGAAGACCTTGAGAAGTTCGAATCTCTTGTGACCAATCACACGATGATCCACGAACAGATGCACAACTTCTTCCGTGGCTTCCGCCGTGATGCGCACCCGATGGCCACAATGGTGGGTGTGGTCGGCGCGATGTCGGCGTTCTATCACGACAGCACCGACATCAACGACCCCCACCAGCGTGAGGTCGCAACGATCCGCCTGATCGCCAAGATGCCGACCGTCGCGGCGATGGCCTACAAGTATTCCATCGGCCAGCCGTTTGTTTATCCGCGCAACGACCTCGATTATGCCGCGAACTTCCTACATATGTGCTTTGCGGTTCCTGCCGCCGAATACCACGTGGACCCGATCCTGGCGCGTGCGATGGACCGTATTTTCACCCTGCATGCAGATCATGAGCAGAACGCCTCGACCTCGACTGTGCGTCTGGCGTCATCTTCCGGGGCGAACCCCTTTGCCTGTATCGCCGCCGGGATCGCCTGTCTGTGGGGACCTGCGCATGGTGGTGCGAACCAGGCCTGCCTTGAAATGCTCAAGGAAATCGGCACCGTTGACCGCATTCCAGAGTTCATCGCCCGCGCGAAGGACAAAAACGACAGCTACCGTTTGATGGGCTTTGGCCACCGGGTCTACAAGAACTTCGACCCCCGCGCGACCGTGATGAAGGAAAGCGCCGACGAGGTTCTGGAC
>CBDTVH010000701.1:0-1626 GCA_965363665.1 uncultured Yoonia sp.
TGGCTGCCGGGGTCGGGCGGATAGAACAGCCCCTTGGCTTCGACGGCGGCGGCCAATTTGGCGGTAACCACGCCGGGCTGGACAACGGCGTACATGTCCGCCTCGTTGATTTCCAGGATCGATTTCATGCCGTTGGTGACAATGACCACTCCGTTGGCCAACGGTACGGTGCCGCCGCTCAGATTGGTGCCGGCCCCCCGGACGGTCAGCCGCAGAAAGTGGGTGTTGCGGTCACGGATATCTTTACCGGGATCTACGCCTGCACCGGTATATTGGCGGCTGTGAACCAACGGCACACAACCGGCAAAGGCCAGCATATCGATATGGCGCTGATGGATGTCGCGACAGCGGTGATGACCAATCAGGCGATGAACTATCTGGCGACGGGCAATGCGCCCCAACGGATGGGCAACGCCCACCCCAATATTGTGCCCTATCAGGTGTTTGATTGCGTTGACGGGCACATCATCGTCGCCAGCGGGAATGATGGTCAGTATCGGCAGTTTTGTGATCTTCTGGGTGTGCCAGAACTGACCGCCCACCCCAACTATGCGACCAACGCCGCGCGGCTTGCAAACCGGGACGCGCTGACTGTTGCCCTGACCGATAGAACAAAGCATTGGACCAAATCTGATCTGCTGGTCGCCTGCGAGACGCACGGCGTACCGGCGGGGCCAATCAACGACCTGGAAGAAACGTTCGCTGACCCGCAGGTGATCCACCGCGGCATGCGCGTTGATCTTGATGGCGTCCCGACCGTGCGGCTGCCAATCACGTTTTCCGATGCAGATGTCAGCCCGAAAACCCCATCACCCAAGCTGGGCGCCGATCAGGACATTCTGGACTAAAGCCCCAACCGATCAAAGGCTGCGTCAACCGGCGCCCAATCCACCAATTGCAGACGGACCGGCAAGGTCAGCACCTTCATGCGAAAGCTGTCTTTTTCGGTCGTCACAAGCTGGGCCTTGCGCGCCTCGGCTTCGATTTGCAGGCGCTTCATCAGTGCATCAGTCAGCGGCTGATGATCACCCAGCGCCTCGGCCCGGACCAGCGTCGCCCCCATGTCGCGCAGGGTGACAAAGAACTTCTCGGGATGCCCGATCCCTGCGAAGGCCAGTAGTTTGAGGTCGCGCCACGGCATGCCCGTGGGCAGTGGGGCCAGATGTCCAACCAGATGTGGGATATCAAAGCGCCATTGCGCGGCAAAACGGTCCTGTGCTGCAGGTGGTCCGATCGAAAGCACCAGATCAGCGCGCTTCAGCCCCTGAGTGACGGTTTCGCGCAAAGGCCCTGCCGGAATGACGCGCCCGTTGCCGAAGCCGCGCAGCGCATCGACCACAACAATGGAAAGGTCTTTTGCCACGTCAGGATTCTGAAACCCGTCATCCAGCAAGATCACATCCGCGCCCGCATCTTGCGCAGCCTGAACGCCAGCAGCGCGATCCTTGGACACCCATGTGGGGGCGAAGGCGGCCAGCAACAGCGGCTCATCCCCGGTTTGATCAGCCGTGTGCGTGCGTTCATTCACGCGCACTGGCCCTTCCAGACTGCCGCCATAACCACGCGAAACGACATGCGGATTGTGCCCGCGGTCTTTCAGCCGTTCGATCAGCGCAATCGTCGTCG
>CBDTVH010000702.1:0-1625 GCA_965363665.1 uncultured Yoonia sp.
TGCTTTCGTACACCACTTCGCCCGCATACCACCTGATCGCAGAAGAGGACGACAGCAAGGTCGCTTGGGGCTTCGAAGAAGGTCACTACATGCAGGTCGAAGTGGCCGCCAAGGTCGCGGGCACCGATCAGCCAGAGCTGGCAGATCAGTTCATGCAGTTTATCGTGACTGACGCCTTCCAAAGTGCGATCCCGACGACAAACTGGATGTATCCGGCCGTTGTCCCGACCGATGGCTTGCCTGCAGGCTTCGAGACATTGCTGACGCCTGCAAAGGCATTACTGCTGTCAGCCGAAGACGCGGCAGAAATGCGTGCAGCGGCGCTGGATGAATGGCGCACAGCGCTGTCCCAGTAACGGCACGTTGGCCTGGGCGCTGTTGCCTGGCGTGCCGAATGGGGTAGCGGGTTGGCGCCTGCGGATTGGGCCGCGATTAGGTTCACGGTTCTGCAGGCCTTTCTCTCTGCGCTGATCAGTGTTGGGCTGGCTATCCCTGCGGCGCGCGCACTTGCCCGACGGCAATTTCGTGGGCGGCAGCTGTTGATCACCTTGCTTGGCGCGCCCTTTATTCTGCCGGTCATCGTCGCGGTTCTTGGGCTCCTGGCGGTCTTTGGGCGCGGTGGAATCCTGAACGATGCGATTGTCGCAATGGGTTTTGACCCGATTTCCATCTATGGGTTGCAAGGGGTTGTGCTGGCCCATGTCTTTTTCAACCTGCCGCTTGCGATCCGTTTCATCCTGCAGGGCTGGCTGTCGATCCCGGCAGAGCGGTTTCGCCTCGCGGCGTCTTTGAACGTGCCTGTCGGGCGGCTCTTGGAGTGGCCGATGCTGCGTGCGGTGGTGCCAAGCACCTTTCTGGTGATCTTTCTGATCTGTTTGACCAGTTTTGCGGTGGCCCTGACAATGGGCGGCGGCCCACGCGCGACCACGGTTGAACTGGCGATTTATCAGGCGGTCCGCTTTGATTTCGATCTTGGACGCGCGGCCTTGCTGGCTTGTATTCAGTTCGCGCTTTGCGTTGGTGCGGCGCTCTTGGCGTGGCGGTTGACCGGGAATGATCCGATGGGCACGGGTCTGGATCGTGTCGTTCAGCGGTGGGATATGGCGCGCCCCTGGGTGGACTATGCATTCATTCTGTTTGCTGCACTGTTCCTGCTGGTACCGCTGGCGATGGTGGTTCTGCGTGGTGTGCCGGGTCTGTTGCAGATGCCAGACACGGTCTGGGCGGCGGCGTTTCGGTCGATACTTGTTGCCGTTGGGTCTGCCACGCTTTGCATTTTCATGGCTCTGGCGTTGGCCTTGCGCGGCGGTGTCCTGAGTGCCGTTATCGGTGTTGTCCCCTTGGCGGCTTCGGGGTTGGTCGTCGGCACCGGAGCGTTTCTTCTGGTCTTTCCCTTTATTCGACCTGCTGATGTTGCTTTGCTGATAACGATGCTGGTCAACGCCACGCTGGCGCTACCATTTGCGATACGGTCTCTGGCGCCTGCAGTTGCACAGGTGGGCGCCGATTATGGCCGTCTGGGCGTGTCTTTGAACATGACAGGCTGGTCTTGGCTTTGGCTGATCGTCCTGCCGCGCATTCGCCGCCCCCTAGGGTTTGCAGCGGGGCTGGCCGCTGCGTTGTCG
>CBDTVH010000703.1:0-1616 GCA_965363665.1 uncultured Yoonia sp.
TGCGCTTCAAGACCGCCACAAATCAGGCGCCGCGCCGCGCCAACCCCGGCCAGGAAGCGATTGAGCGGACGATCTGGCTGCGGCTGAAACTGATTGCCGATGTGGGCCTTTTGGGCATGCCCAACGCCGGCAAATCGACTTTCCTTGCCGCCACCTCGAACGCCCGCCCCAAGGTCGCGGATTATCCCTTTACCACGCTTGTACCCAACCTTGGCGTCGTGGGCATTGATGATGTCGAATTCGTGGTAGCAGATATTCCCGGGCTTATCGAAGGCGCCAGTGAAGGCCGCGGCCTTGGTGATATGTTCTTGGGCCACGTGGAACGCTGTGCCGTTCTGTTGCACCTGATCGACGGCACGTCTGGCGATCCTGCCGGTGATCTGACCACGATCATTGCCGAGTTGGAGGCATACGGCGGGGCGCTTGCCGAAAAGCCGCGGATCACGGTGCTGAACAAGATCGACGCCCTTGATGATGAGGAAAGGGAATTCCTGCGCGATGAGATCGCAGCGGTTGCCAAAGGCCCGGTGATGATGATGTCGGGTGTCAGCCGCGAAGGCATCCCAGAGGTCCTGCGCGCGCTGCGTGCCGAGATTGACGACAACCGCCTGCGCCACCGCACGGCGGAGGAGGAGGAACAGGGCGGGGCCGCACCATGGCAGCCCTGACCGACGCCAAACGGCTTGTCATCAAAATCGGGTCCGCCTTGTTGGTCGATGCGGCGACGGGCGCTTTGCGGCAAGACTGGTTGACCTCACTCGCGACCGATGTCGCCCGGATCAGGGCGCGCGGGACCGATGTGATCATCGTATCCTCTGGTTCCATCGCTTTGGGGCGCGGCATTCTGGGGCTACCGCCCACGTCCTTGGCGCTGGAGCAGTCGCAGGCCGCGGCCGCTGTTGGGCAAATCCGCCTGGCGCGCGCGTATGAAGAGGCGTTGACGCCGCATGGGATTATCACCGGTCAAGTGCTTGTTACACTTGAGGATTCACAAGATCGGCGCCGTTATCTCAATAGTCGTGCAACGATGGAAACCATGCTGGGTTTCGGTGTGACGCCCATCGTGAATGAAAATGACACGATTGCGACCGATGAAATTCGCTATGGCGATAATGACCGGTTGGCCGCACAGGTCGCAGTGACGGTGGGCGCGGATCAACTGATCCTTCTGTCCGATGTGGACGGGCTTTACACGGCCAATCCCAAGTTGAAAGCCGACGCGCAACACCTTGCGAGCGTTGATAAAATTACGCCTGAGATTGAGGCGATGGCCGGTGATGCAGGCTCTGGGCTGTCCAAAGGTGGGATGATCACCAAGTTGATGGCCGCCCGGATCGCGACAGAAGCTGGTTGTACGATGGCGATTGCCTTGGGCACCAAACTGTACCCCCTTGGTAAACTTGAAAATGGTGCTGCCGCAACCTGGTTTACAGCGCAAACAGACCCGCAGGCGGCGCGCAAACGCTGGATTTCCGCAATGAAACCGCGCGGCAGGGTGACGGTCGACGCCGGTGCAGGTGAGGCCCTGAAACGCGGCAAGAGCCTGCTGCCTGCGGGTGTGACCCACATCAACGGCAGTTTCGGCTTGCCCTCGGGCCTTACGAAGCGCCTGCCCT
>CBDTVH010000704.1:0-1615 GCA_965363665.1 uncultured Yoonia sp.
CGCGAGATCGAATCGGAACTGTCCTGGATCGAGGCGCTCCAGGCCGCCGAAGTCGCCAACATTGCGCCTGCGCTCGAATGTCGTAGCGGCGGGCACATCGCCGCGTTCGATCTCGACGGCGACCCGCGCGATGTCGTCGCGGGCCTGTTCGTTGATTGTTGCCGCGGTCGGGCGGATCTGTGTCCTCCGGCGTTTTCTGATCTTCTGAGGAGTATCTCTCCCATGAGTGACAAGAAATTCAATGTCCTGTTCGTTTGCACAGGCAACTCTGCCCGGTCCATTTTTGCAGAGACCATTTTGCGCGACATGGCGGGCGACAAGTTCGCAGCCTATTCGGCGGGAACCGCGCACCGCTCGGAGTTGAACCCCTATGCGGTCGAAATGCTCAAGTCGAATGGCCACGATGTGTCGCATCTGCGTTCAAAGAACGTTGCGGAATTCCAAGGTGCCGACGCCCCTGATATGGATTTCGTCTTTACCGTCTGTGACCGCGCCGCAAACGAGGATTGTCCGACCTGGCCGGGCCAGCCCGTATCGGGGCATTGGGGTATGCCCGACCCGGTGAAGGCTGAAGGAACGGATGCGGAAAAGCGTCTGGCGTTTCATCAGACCTACGGGGCGCTGCACAACCGGATCGCAGCATTCACGGCCCTTTCTTTCGAGAACCTGGACCGTGCGTCCTTGCAGCGCAGTGTCGATGAGATCGGCAAGCAAACAGCCAAACAGGAGTGATCGACCATGACCACCTATGCTCTCAACGGCCTCGGCCGTATTGGCAAACTCGCGTTGCGCCCCCTGTTGGAGCGCGGCGCCAAGATTGCATTTATCAATGATGCGGTGGGTGATCCCGCAATGCATGCACATCTGCTGGAATTCGATTCCATTCATGGCCGGTGGCCGGCAGAGTTTGCAGCGAATGAGACCGCGATCACCATTGATGGCACCCGCATCCCTGTCACAAACACGCGGAATCTCGAAAACCTGCCGCTGGACGGCGTGGATATGGTGATTGATTGCACCGGGGCATTCAAGTCCGAGGCCAAGCTGGCCCCCTATTTCGCGGCGGGTGTGAAAAAGGTCGTCGTCTCGGCACCTGTCAAGGACGGGCCAACGGCCAACATCGTCTATGGCGTGAATGATGATATCTACGACGCAGACGTCCACACAATCGTCACAGCGGCAAGCTGCACGACGAATTGCCTCGCACCTGTGGTCAAAGTCTTGCTGGAAGGGATCGGTATCAGGCACGGTTCGATTACGACGATCCATGATGTGACCAACACGCAGACGATCGTGGACCGCCCCGCAAAGGACTTGCGCCGCGCGCGGTCGGCTTTGACGAACCTGATCCCGACGACAACGGGGTCTGCTACGGCCATCACACTGATATATCCGGAATTGAAGGGTAAGCTGAACGGCCATGCAGTGCGTGTACCTCTCCTGAATGCCTCGATCACCGATTGCGTGTTTGAAATGGTCCGCGAAACGACGGTGGAAGAGGTGAACAGCCTGTTCAAGGTCGCAGCCGAAGGCCCGTTGAAGGGCATCCTTGGTTATGAGACGCGGCCGCTTGTGTCCTCTGACTACACCAATGACAAACGCAGCGGCGTTATTG
>CBDTVH010000705.1:0-1611 GCA_965363665.1 uncultured Yoonia sp.
CTTGGCCGATATCGGCCAGGAACACAGGGGTCAGTGTGCTGCCAAGTGCGGGATGCGTGATGCTGTGGCTTGGGCTTCCGTTCCGGTGCCCCCAATCCGCATTTGCCGTTGCGGCAGGCAACGCCACAGGCAATGACTGATTTTCAAAGACTGTCTGAGCACGGATGTCAAAACGCTCGCCCGGCAGGATCACATCGTCGTCGCCACAGGCCGCCAGGACAACAAGGCTAACGACGGCGGCGATGCTTACTTTTAAAGTCACGGGGAGATCCAATCTGCGCTTTTACTGGGTCACAGGGTCGGCCAAAGGCTCGCCCAGCGCTACCATGAGGGTCTGAACCCGTTCGCGCAAGCCACGCGTGACACCTGCATCTTCCTCGATCTGGCGCAGGACAGCGATAGCCTCTTCCTGGTCGCCTTCGGTCAAATTGATATAGGCAATCTGCTCAAGCGCCAGCAGACGAAACGGCTGGCCCGGCTGCGACAGCGCGCCAAGGTTCGCGCGTTGTGCGGCAGGATCATCAGAGGGCAACATCGCCGCTTTGAGCGCCGCGAGGTCGCGGTATATCTCAGGCAGGTCGGGGTTTGTCGCGACCGCGGCAAGCGTATCCGCCGAAGCCGCCAGATCACCTGCTTCCTGCTGTGTGGCCGCCTGCAAAAGCAAGGTGACAGCCGCAGCCGCACCATCGCCTGCGACATCTTCCATGGCAGCGGCACGAGCGGCGGGGTCGTTTTCGTCCAACGCAGCCAACAGTGCATCACCGGTTGCCTGTGCGGCATTGCGGGCCTGCGCGTTGCGGTATTCATTCCACGCCGCACCACCCACAAGCAACAAGACGGCTGCCACGGCGATCCAGCCATAACGGCGCAAATATCCGTACAGCTTTTCGCGGCGCACTTCCTCGGTGACTTCATTGATAAAACTGTCGCTATCGCTCACCTTGGTCCCCAATTTCTTGCAGGTTTAGAAACGTGTTGGCGGCTACATATCGTGAAGCCTGCACATTGAACAAGAGGTCAGCGGCAATTGCGCCACCATTCCTGCGATCCACACGCAAAAGTGCGCTTGCCGTTGCGGCATCTTTTCTATAAAGTGAACTGAATGGTTTAGTACAATAATGTGATCCACGCGGCCAAAATGCGCGTAGGAAAATAGAATTAAGACAACGGCTGACAGTTTTCGTTTGAGGCCAAAAGGGACGACGACATGAGAATCATTCCGGTGATCACTGCACTTATCGTGCTGGCTGGCCTCTATATGGTGGTATTCGAACGCGAAACGCTTGTTGGATTCGCGCAGAATACGCCGGTCGAAGATACGACCGAGACGGCAGAGGGCGCCGAGGTTGATACCGGTGCGGCGGATAACGCATCGGTGGTTGGTGTTGTCGCGCTGCATTCCGTGGCCCAAACGATCGACAGCGCCGTCATTCTGCGTGGCCGGACAGAAGCCGCGCGCCAGGTAACGGTCGCATCCGAAACATCCGGCCTGGTCATTTCCGAACCGCGGCGCAAAGGTGCTTTCATCAATGCAGGCGAGATGCTGTGCAGGCTTGACCCCGGCACACGCGAAGCATCACTGGCCGAGGCCCGCGCCCGTCTTGCCGAGGC
>CBDTVH010000706.1:0-1605 GCA_965363665.1 uncultured Yoonia sp.
ATGCTGCGGTCTTCGCGTCCGGAAAGTTGGGCGAGGGGAAAGAGCACAGGTACACCCCGATCCGTGAAGGCTGCAATTGGCAGCTCTTCCTCTGCCAACAAGCCAATGACGGCAAGGCACTCATCCTCTGCTGCTGCCAGCACCTGCTGTGGTCTGCCCACAAGGGTGATCACCTGTGGATGGCGTCCGTACAACCCGGGTTCACCTGCCAGATCAGTCAGCGCCTTTGCAAGGGTCCTGGCATAGGCACGCAGTTGCCCATCCGCCTCGGCCCGGGACACGATGCAGAACTGAAGAGTGGTTGGTGTCACGCCGCGGCGGTCGCGCGCAGGCAAGGCGGCCAGATACGCGGCCAGCGCCGAAGTGGCCGCAGAATCAAGCGCGTAGCGCGGCATCAGGCGGGTCAGGGTCCGGCCTTGAGGATCACGCCCCATGGTCACGGCATCATGGAACGTCGCGGCGTCATAGGGGCTGCGCAGCACGGTTGGCGTGCCAAGAGCAGGCCAATGTATTGGCGGTGCCTCACCCTCGGTTCCGCCGGTCCCGTCGCGGCCATGGCAGTTGGCGCAGGGAAAACGCCTTAGCTGGCGCTCAGGCAAGTTCATGCGCCGGGCTTGCGGCGCAAGATCAAGCGCGCCAGTGAAAATCGCGTGCCCCAACTGCACATTGGCATCGTCTGCCCAAACCTCCGTCATCGCGGTCAACGACAGCATGGCCGACAGCGCGAGGCAGACTAGCCTCATGTGCCGAAGGCGTTGATCCGCGCCACGATCTGATCGGCTGTTGGCAGCGCCAGCGAGCGATAGAAGACACCGCGCGCGGCATCGCCCACCAGGAAAATAGGATCATGCAATTCGATATTGACGACATCAGCATCCACGGCCTGCAACAGGCTTGCGATGTCATGCGGATCTCCGGTCAGCCAGCTCCACTTGGCGCTCGCCTCAAAGGTCTGTGCCGCCTCGTTCAGAAGCAAAGGCGTATCATTTGTGGGATCAATGGTGATCGACAGCAGTTTGACGGGCGTGTCACCCACATTTTCGATCATGTCGTCGACCTGCGCCATCACATCGTTTCCCATCGGGCAAATCGAATGGCACATCGTGTAATTGAAGTTGATCACGATGATCGCACCTTGGGTCAGTTCACCGGTGAGGTCACGCGATTGCGCGTGATGGTCAATCAACTCCATCCGGGGCAGGCTGATGCGTTCTTGCACGAAGGTGCCGGTCGTCTCGGCCAGCGTTGGTGTTGCAAGCGTCAGGGCTAGCATCAGTGGGGCGCAGATGTAACGCATGTCAGTCCTCTTTCGGTTCGACTTTCACAATGGCAGCCGACCGCAACGCCATACCGGGCGGCAAGTTGACAGGCTGGACCACGAAAACGCCCGCATGTGGCAGGCGTACCTCGGCGCGCAACACGTTGTCGGCATCGCGCCGGGCTATCGCGCTGCCGCTCCAGCTTGATTGCATCGCGGGCAGCCTGATCGGCAGTTCTTCAATGATCACCGGCTGGCCGTCGGCATCAGCTATCCGGATCGCGATGCGCTGTGTCTGACCCGCGCGGAGGGGGCCGCCTTCGGGAGTCGCCTGCATGGTCACAGGC
>CBDTVH010000707.1:0-1591 GCA_965363665.1 uncultured Yoonia sp.
CCGTGGAAGAAACCAGGATCTTAGATCATAGCATGACCTATGAGGGGCAGGCGCACGGCTTGCCGCAAGGTGCTGAACTTCTCGGGGGGAAATTCCGCATCGATCATCAGATCGGCAGCGGTGGCTTTGGCATCACATATCTTGCCCAGGACATCTACCTGGAGCGTAGCGTTGTGATCAAGGAATGCTTTTCGGAAGCGTTGTGTTTTCGCTTTGGCGGCAAGGTTTGCGTGAATTCTCCCAATCACGAAACCCAGTATCGCAAGACCGTCCACATGTTCATGCGAGAGGCGCGCAGCATTGCCAAATTGCGCCATCCCAACATTGTGGGCGTCCATCATATTTTTGAGGAAAACGACACGGCCTATATGGTGCTGGAATTGATCCACGGTCGCGACCTGATGGACATTATAGAGGATGATAATGATGCCCTCAAACCTGAACAGGTGCGTGAAATCCTGATCAAGGTTCTGGATGCGATCGATCTGGTCCACAGCAATGACCTGCTGCACCGCGATATTTCTCCTGACAATATCCTGCTTGATAAATGGGGGAGCCCGACTCTGATCGACTTTGGCGCTGCCCGCGAGGATGCCAGCAAGAAAGTCAGTGATGTTTCGACGATGCTTGTCGTCAAAGATGGCTATTCTCCACACGAGTTCTATGTCTCGGGCAGCAATCAGGGTCCCTGCAGTGACCTTTATGCACTTGGTGCCACGCTTTATCACCTGATTTCCGGGGAGGCCCCACCCGATAGTCAGACCCGTGTGGCCGAGCTTGCCAGTGATAATGCAGATCCTTACGAGCCACTTGCCGGTCGTTTCCCGCAATATGATCGTGCGTTTCTCGAGGCGATTGATCAGGCGATGCGGGTCTCGCCAAGGGATCGCATTCAAACGGCCAAGGACTGGCTGAAGCTGATTGAGCGGGATCACCAAAAGATCAATATGGTCAAGATCCCCGAGTCCAGAACGCTCAGCAAGACATTGAGCGAGCTGGTATCAGAAACCAATCGGCATGTTTTGAGTGCGCCACCCCAAGAGCGCGCCAAACCGGCAAAACCAGCCCCGTCTTCAAAGACAGGGGCCTTCCCACCGGAATGGGTGGGAGAGTTCAATCGCGAAACGGCCGAAGCGGAACGCCGCAGGCGCGAAGAAGAGCGTGCCGCGGCCGAAGCCGCCCGCCTTGCAGAGATTGCGCGCATTGAAGAAGAAGCACGCCTGGAACGCGAAAAGGCCGAAGCAGCACAGCGCTTGCTAGAGCAAGAACAGGCCGCAAGGTCACGCGGCATCCTTGATTGGGTAAAGCTTGGCTAGGCCTGCAATAACCTGAGCAGGGGGTATTGCCGTGTTGCCACGGCAATACTGACAGCTTGCTAGTCGAACACCGCTGCGAGCGTATCAACGCTCACGCCTTCCTTGATTTCGCGCAGCCGCGCATAGATCAAAGCCGCACCAATACCGGACAAACCGTATGTGATGGCAGACAACAGCGCCATGAGCACGAGCCCGACCCCAATACCGGCCATGTTTGGCCCAATGGCGGCGACGAGGGCTGTGACGACGAATGACGCAACGAAGGTCAGCGCAAA
>CBDTVH010000708.1:0-1590 GCA_965363665.1 uncultured Yoonia sp.
GTCGGACCTGGCTGCAATATCTGCGTTGCGCGACCAAGCATCCCTCAGCCACGAAACCACCATTGCACCTCGCGACGCCGCCTGCGTCGACGTGCCCGCAGGCTGCTTTTTCCGCATTTTGTCAGTCGAAGGGCCGCAGGTGGGCGATCTGAACCTTTGGAGCAAGTCAGACCTGACCGAGCGTTTCTATTCCGGCAAGACCCGCGCCCTGCATGGCACGCATCTGTCGACAGGGGACCGGATGTGGTCAAGCTTTCCGAATATGCGCCCGATGGCCACGATCACCGCGGACACGCTGGATTGGTATGGTTTTGATGATTACGGGGGCTCAGTGCACGACGTGATCGGCACACGTTGCGATCCCTACACCGGGCGATTGCTGTCCGGCAAAGACTATCACAACTGCTGTCATTCAAATCTCACGCGTGCCCTTGCCGCCCATTGCGACATTTCTTTGTACGCGGCAGAGCCGCTGATCCATGATGTGCTGAACGTCTTTATGTGTACCGGTTTTACCCGTGACACGGGCCAGTACTTCATGAAGGCCAGCCCGGTCCGACCGGGCGATTACCTTGAGTTTTATGCCGAGATTGATCTGATCGTCGGCCTGTCAGCATGCCCCGGCGGAGATTGCTCGCAAGAACACTCCTCTGACGTGGCCGCCTGCTATCCACTTAGGATTGAGGTCTTTGATCCCGGCGCGGACGCACGCAGCATGCACGAACCACCCGCACCGTCGCCTTATGATCGCAGCCACGGTGCCGGTGGGTCGGTCAAGTAAATCCTGCTATCGGCTTGCGCCCCTGACAGGTCAGGCCGCGTCGATGCCGACAACCTCGATCGCAAAGTTCAGGTCCTCACCGGCCAGCGGGTGATTGGCGTCCAGCGTCACTTCGGTCTCTGAAACTTCCGCCACCGTAACAGGCACGACCTGCCCTTGAGGCGTTTGCATCTGTAACTGCGTACCAACCTCTACCGGAATTTCTGCCGGAATCTGCTCGCGCGGTACGGCCTGACGTGCATCAGGGTTGGCTTCACCATAAGCTTGATCGCAAGGTACATTGACGTCCTTTTTGTCGCCCACAGCCATGCCGGGAATGGCGGTATCAAGGCCCTTGATGATCTGGCCGGAGCCCACGACAAACTCCAGCGGGTCGCGCCCTTCGGAACTGTCGAATGTCTCACCGTTGTTGAGTGTTCCGACATAATTGATGCGTACGGTATCGCCTGCTTTTGCTTCGCTCATGGGTATCTTTCCCTCTGCTATGTGAATTTATCGCGCGCAGGCTATGCGACCGGGCATGGGTTTGCAAACGCATTGCCCCTTTTCGGCCAGACACTGCCGTGACACGATGCAACCAGACTTGGGAGAAGAATATGCCGATCACGACAGTTGTGTTTGACGCCTACGGGACGTTGTTCGACGTCAACGCCGCCGCCATGCAGGCAGCGCAAGACCCGACCTATGCGGATTTGGCCGATGTCTGGCCCGCACTGGCGCGCGATTGGCGACTGAAGCAGTTGCAATACACTTGGCTGCGCGCCGTGGCGGGACAGCATTGCGATTTCTGGCAGGTGACAAAAGACGGG
>CBDTVH010000709.1:0-1589 GCA_965363665.1 uncultured Yoonia sp.
GGCAGGGGCTGGTCCGAGACGAATTCAGGCTTGGAGAATACCGCCGTGCCAAACGCCTTTAGCGGAATACCACGCCAAAGGGCCTGCTGCCCTGACGTCGAATTCACCGTCACGGCGGACCGTGCCTGATCCAGAATATGTGCCAGCTTGCCGCCACGCAGGTAATGCGTGCGCGCAGCAATGCCATGCTGCGCCGAGATTTGGCCGATCATCTTGCGCAAGGGCGACTGGCCGCTTTCCAATGGGTGCGCCTTGAACACCAGATGGTGATGGGATGGCGCGCCTTGTGTGAAACCACTGATGATCCGGGCGATGAAGCCTTCCATGCTTTCAAACGATGAATGGGCCTGAAAGCTGGCGTCATGTTCCAGTTGCAGCAGGGCGATGTGATACGGATAACCACCCGCCTTGATGCGTCGTGTGGCCCAGTGCCGATGGATCGCCAGGAATGGCATCAACAAAAGGCGCTTGGTGTACAGCATCGCTTCGCGGTGGACGGGCAGCGCACGATGAGGCTTGAAACCGGGGTAGCGCCTATTTCGGAACATGACGAACCAATGGTAAAGGGCGCCATAGAAGATGTGCTGGCGCATGTCCCCCCAGTGGGACGGTGGTGTAGGCATATCGATGTCGGATCGCGCCAACCGGTCGCGCATGTCCGCAACCGAGAAATCCATGAGCCGGGAATGTCCGTTGCTGCCGCCGCGTTCGTATGTGACCCAGTAAGGACGCAAGTAACCTTCTTCAAAAACGTGTACCCGCAGCCCCAGTGTCTTGGCCTGCCTGATCGCCTCGGCGTGGGTGGGACGGGTATCGCCATACAGGACAACATCGGTGATCGCGTGCGTCCTGATGATCTGAGCGAGCGTTTCGGGCCATGTATCAGCTTCGCCCTGAAAAGCGATATACCCCGGCATGCGGCCCCAGAACGCGGCGTCGCCCGCATTGAATCCCACACGCCAGACGTGCCCGCCCGCTTTGCGCAACATCTGCCCCAACTGTCGAAAGAAGGGACCGTGCGGGCCTTGCAGGAAGAGAAAGGTTCTTTGATCGGGCATGGTGTACGGGTTTGCGGTGACAGGGTGTCTCTTACTGACCTGATTGGCGCGCTGTGGCAAGCGTGCGGCTTGCCGGGGCGGGTCTGAAACGCTAGGTCAGGGCTGGGCACAGAAGGAACGCGCAGCGATGTTTACAGGAATAGTCACCGATATCGGCACATTGCTTGAGCTTGAGCAGCGCGGTGATCTTCGTGCACGGATTGGCACGGTGTACGATATCGCAGGCATCGACATCGGTGCCTCGATCGCCTGCAACGGGGTGTGTCTGACGGTCATTGCGCTGGGCGACGTGCCGCAAAACTGGTTCGACGTCGAGATTTCCGCCGAAACGGTGAGTGCAACAAATGTAGGTGGTCGGAAGGTTGGCGGGCGGCTGAATCTCGAACGCGCGCTGAAAGTCGGTGATGAACTTGGCGGCCACATCGTATCGGGCCACGTGGACGGCGTAGCTGAAGTCGTTGCAATGCACGACGAAGGTGACAGCACGCGGGTGACGTTCCGCGCGCCAGAGGAATTGGCGCGGTTCATTGC
>CBDTVH010000710.1:0-1586 GCA_965363665.1 uncultured Yoonia sp.
GATCGCAATGGTGCGTTCATATCGGTATGCTTGTAGGTCTTGCGCGCACCCCCGATTGCCGCCCCTGCCAGTGTCTTCATTGGACCGGGGCTGATGGCGTTCACGCGGATGCCTTGTGGGCCAAGGTCGTTGGCCAAATAGCGGGTCGCTGATTCCAGCGCCGCCTTTGCCACCCCCATGACGTTGTAGAAAGGGGTGACGCGATTGGACCCTTGATAGGTCAGGGTCAGTAATGTCCCACCATCCGGCATCATCTGGGACGCCCGGTTCGCGACGTCGATGAACGAATAGCAAGAGATCGTCAGCGAGTTCTTGAAATTCTCGCGGCTGGTGTTGATGAAACGGCCCGTCAGTTCGTTCTTGTCAGAAAATGCAATGGCATGGACGACGAAATCCAAGGTGCCCCAGCGGTCTTTCAGTGTCTGAAACGCCAAATCCATGCTAGCGTCGTCGGTTACATCCACATCGACCATGATGTCGGAACCGACCGATTGCGCCAGTGGTTCCAGCCGCTTGCCGAATGCCTCGCCTTGATAGGTGAACGCCAGCTCTGCACCGGCCTCGGCCATCGCCTTGGCAATGCCCCACGCAATGGACCGTTCATTGGCCACACCCATGATCAGCCCGCGTTTGCCCTGCATTGAAATGGTCATCGGTTCAGTCCTTGAGCTTTGAAAGAAGCATGGAGCCGTTTGTGCCGCCAAACCCGAAGGAATTGGTCATCACCGTGTCCAGACCTGCGTTTTCAACGAGCGAAGTCGCGATCTCGGCAGGGTCCAACGCGGGATCCAGATTTTCGACGTTGATCGACGGTGCGATAAAGTCATGTTCAAGCATCAGCAGGCAATAGACCGCTTCTTGCGCGCCCGTCGCCCCTTGGCTGTGCCCTGTCATCGACTTCGTTGAACTGATCGGGGGGGTGCTGCCTTGGCCAAAGACGCGGCGCACCGCCTCGACTTCGCCAACGTCGCCCACGGGGGTCGATGTGCCGTGCGCGTTGATGTAGCTGACCTTGCGATCATCAGGCAGGGTTTTCAGCGCACCACGCATCGCCCGCTCGCCGCCTTCGCCGGAAGGGGCGACCATGTCGGCCCCGTCAGATGTGGCGGCAAAGCCGGTGACCTCGGCGTAAATCCTGGCGCCGCGCGCTTGGGCGCTTTCAAGGCTTTCCAACACGACCATTGCGCCACCGCCTGCGATGACGAAACCGTCGCGGTCGGCGTCAAAGGCCCGGCTCGCACGGGTTGGCGTATCGTTGTATTTGGACGACATCGCGCCCATCGCATCGAACAGGCAGGACAGCGTCCAGTCAAGTTCCTCGCCACCGCCTGCAAACATGATGTCCTGATTGCCAAGTGCGACCTGCTGGGCCGCCATCCCGATGCAGTGCAGCGAGGTGGAACAGGCAGAGGTAATGGAGAAATTCATGCCCTTGATCTTGTAGGCGGTCGCCAAGTTGGCACTGACGGTTGATGACATGGCCTTTGGAACCGCAAAGGGACCAATCCGCTTGGTGGAACCCGTGGTCTTGACCACCTCATGTGCTGCCAGAATGGCCGACGTCGAGGGACCGCCGGACCCAGCAA
>CBDTVH010000711.1:0-1580 GCA_965363665.1 uncultured Yoonia sp.
ACGGGCTACTTCGCGGTGATGAACTACCTCGGCGCGCGCTTCACGGCGCAGCCGTTGCAAGAGTGCAGCCAGATCCGCGCGGTTCTCTTGGCGGATTTGCCCGACAAGGCGCACGGTGATCGGCCCCTCGAACCGGGTCAATGCCGGCAAGGCGCGGCCGCTTTCCATGCGAAAGGCCAAATCAATGAAATCCAGCGCCATTTCCGAATTGGGCCGTGTTGCAGGCCCCGGGCTGGCACCGGCAAAGCGTTGCACCTCGGGGAATGTCAGGCGCACCGGCTCGGGGTCGGGGTCGGTTGGCACATCGGCGCAGGCGGCTGCAAAGGCCAGCGCGAGGGCTGCAAGGCGCTTCATGCCGGTCTCTGATACTTGATAAAGTTGGTCAGTTGCCCGACGCGATCATAAAGGCGGCGACCGGTCTGGTTGTCGTCCTGCGTCAGCCAATAGACGGTCGGCGCACCTGCTGCGTCTGCGGCGGCATAAACCGCTTCGATCAACCTGCGCCCGATCCCTGTGCCACGCACGGCAGGGTCAGCATAAAGGTCTTGCAGGTAGCAGACGTTTTCAATGCGCCAGCAATGGCGGTGAAAGAGGTAGTGGACAAGGCCCACGACTGCACCGTCCTGTTCCGCCACCAAGCCATGAAAGTCCTGCGGATCGTCGCCCAACAGCCGCGTGAAGGTGCTGGCATAGACAGCCTCTGGGACGCTGGATTTGTAGAATGTCAGATAGTCCGTCCAAAGCCTGCGCCAAGCGGCCTTGTCGCTAGCTTGCACTGGGCGGATCGTGACGGAAGGTGTGGCTGTCATCAGGCTGCTCATTCTTTGTCTTGCCCTGACAATAGCGGTGTTTGCGAGCAGGGCCAGTCAATTAGCTGTGGGGCGTCTGATTGGCCAAGAATTGTCGATGTTGCAGGGCCTTCCCGGTCAGTCAGGACCCACCCTAGCGCTGACCCCGCGCCATGAAGGCGAGCCGTTCGAACAGATGCACGTCTTGTTCGTTCTTCAACAGCGCGCCGTGTAGTTTGGGCAGCGCGTTCGCGCCGTCGCGTTTGAGGTCTTCGGCTGTCAGATCTTCGGCCAGTAGCAGCTTGAGCCAATCGAGCACTTCGGAGGTGGATGGCTTTTTCTTCAGGCCTGCGGTGTCACGCAACTCGTAGAATTGGGTCAGGGCGGCGGTCAGCAGTTGATCCTTGATGCCGGGATGATGCACCTCGACGATCTGGCGCATGGTGTCGATGTCGGGAAAGCGGATGTAGTGGAAAAAGCAGCGGCGCAGAAACGCGTCTGGCAGTTCCTTTTCGTTGTTCGATGTGATGATCACGATGGGGCGGTGGATCGCCCTGACGGTTTCGCCGGTCTCGTAGACGTGGAACTCCATCCGGTCGAGCTCTTGCAGCAGGTCGTTGGGGAATTCGATATCGGCCTTGTCGATTTCATCAATCAGCAGCACGACCTTGCCGTCGGCCCCGAAGGCCTGCCACAGCTTGCCTTTCTTGATGTAGTTGGCCACGTCATGCACCCGGGCATCGCCCAACTGGCTGTCGCGCAGACGGCTGACGGCATCGTATTCATAAAGAC
>CBDTVH010000712.1:0-1577 GCA_965363665.1 uncultured Yoonia sp.
TCATGCTAAATTCGTCCTTACTGCGGGTCGCGCCAAACACCGGGAAGATTGGGATAAGACACGCCTTCGGGCGCTTTGACCACACTCATCATACGCTCCAACGCCCCTGTGAAAGGCTTGAGCAGCGGATTGGCCCTGGCTTGCGCCTTGAACTTTTCAAACTGCATCACGTTGTCGATCCGGCGGTCGATGAATGCATCGGTCGCCTGCCGATCAAGGCTATCATCGCCCAGCCAATAAAGCACAACCGAACTGTATACGCCCGACAAAGTGGCGCGTTTGGTATACCAGTTCACATCACGCGACGTATCACCAAGCGCAGTCCAGATCGCGTCAGCCGTACCCCAAATCAGCTTGGCCCCATCGGCTGCCATATGCGGCAGCGCAAAAAGCGTCGTTCCGCGACGCACAGCCTCTTTATCATCAATGACCTTGAGGCGCAGACGAATGGCGTGGGCCACTTTATCACGAAACCGCATATCGCTGAGGTCTGACTGGGCGAGTGCGGCAACCATCGCCGCATCGCCGCGCTTGTGATAGGCAATTGCCAGATCAACCGCCCCTTTCGGGCAAAGCGTCTTTGCGACCGCGCGATCAATCCCCGCATCAACGATGGCCGCATTGAAGGTGGCCGGGGACCAGCCATCAAACGCGACATGCGGCAAGGCTGCGTCCAAAAGCGTGTCTACAGTGGGCTCGATGGGGGCATGCGTCATGGGTCACTCCTGCGGTCTGTTACGCACTAGACAAACTAGCCCGCCTTTGCTATCTGCCCACTTCCTGCAATTTTTGCAAATCCAACTTAGAAAGGTGGTGTAAACCACATGCAGGTTAGTGTTCGTGATAACAACGTCGATCAGGCGTTGCGTGCTCTGAAGAAAAAGCTTCAGCGTGAAGGCGTTTTTCGTGAAATGAAGCTCAAGCAGCATTTCGAAAAGCCCTCCGTGCGTAAAGCGCGCGAGAAAGCAGAAGCTATCCGTCGTCAGCGCAAGCTGGCACGTAAGAAGCTCCAGCGTGAAGGTCTGCTTTAAAGCGACCCTTCGACGTGACGATCAAGAAACCCCCGGCTGAGCATTCAGGCGGGGGTTTTTCCTTGCGTTCCATCAGGCTGCTGTGTGACTGCCCAGTTTGTTCAGGATCGGACAGTCGGGCCGATCATCGCCCGCACAATCGCGCACCAGCGTTTTCAATGTGTCGCGCATATTTTGCAGGTCGGCGATCTTGGCTTCGATTCGCTTGAGGTGCTCTTGCGCGATACGGCGCACATCTGCGCTGGCGCGATCGGTATCCTCCCATAACGCCAACAGGTCGCGGCAGTCTTCAATCGAGAACCCCAGGGCCCGCGCGCGTGCCAGAAAGGTCAGCTTGTGAATGTCGCTGTCAACAAAGGCACGATAGCCATTGGTATCGCGCCCCGGTTTGACCAGCCCGATGTCTTCGTAATAACGGATCGTCCGGGTGGTAATTCCCAATTGTTTAGCCAGTTCTCCGATCTGGATCGGCAGGGTCGATTTATCCGGCATGACAAACCTCGCTTACAGTCATGGAGTTGCTGCAGAAGCTTTGTTTACTGATAT
>CBDTVH010000713.1:0-1574 GCA_965363665.1 uncultured Yoonia sp.
TGATCTGGCCGAAGATATGCCGCAAGAGGTCATGGTGGAAGCTTTTGCGCCCGGACGTGAACTGACCACGACCGTTGTGGGTGATCGCGCTTTGACTGTCACCGATATCATCACCGACGGCTGGTATGATTATCACGCAAAATATGCCCCCGGTGGTTCGCGCCATGAACTGCCTGCCGACATTCCCCCGCAGGTATTTGACGCCTGTATGGAGTACGCCCTTCGCGCGCATCGGGCCTTGGGCTGTCGCGGTGTCAGCCGAACTGATTTTCGTTGGGATGAAGCACGCGGTCTTGATGGGTTGATCTTGCTGGAAACCAATACCCAGCCGGGTATGACCCCGACGTCTTTGACACCCGAGCAGGCCGCCCACGTCGGTATTTCATTCCCGGAGCTATGCCGCTGGATGGTGGAGGACGCATCATGCGATCGTTGATCCGCCGCACGGCATCTGACGCCGCCCCGCGCGACCCCGCGCCTTCGCGGTTGGGGTATCGGTTTCAGCGACTGATGCTGACGCCGGGCTTTCGGGGCAGCATTCGGATTGGTGTGCCGATCCTGCTGATCATTGTGATTACGGGTTCCTGGTACTCAAAGCCCGAAAACCGGGCTGCGCTTGCCACAAAGATCGAGGACACAAAACTCAGCTTCCAGCAACGCCCCCAATTCATGGTGCAAAAGATGAACGTCACCGGTGGCGATCTAAGCGCAATGACCGAAGTTGCAGCTCTGTTGCCGTCTGACTTTCCAGTGTCGTCCTTTGACCTCGATCTGGAACAGATCCGCGCTGACATCGAAGCGCTTGCGCCGATCAAATCAGCAAGCGTGCGTGTCGGGCAGGGCGGCGCCTTGGAAGTGCGCTTGAACCCCCGTGTGCCGGTCGCATTGTGGCGTGATGGAACAACGTTGCGCCTGATTGATGCCGATGGCGTGCAGTCCGGTCAGATCGCAGCCCGCGCGCAGCGACTTGATCTGCCTTTGATTGCCGGTGATGGCGCTGAGGAAGATATTGACGAGGCGCTCAGCCTTTTTGCCGCCGCCGGTCCCTTGATCGACCGCGTGCGCGGCTTGGTGCGCATGGGCGAGCGCCGTTGGGATATGGTGCTGGACCGCGACCAGCGTATCCTTTTGCCAAGCGAAGACCCGGTATCTGCATTGGACCGCGTCATCGCGCTGAACGATGCACAAGACATGCTGAGCCGGGATGTTGCCGTTGTCGATATGCGCAACACCGACAGGCCGACACTGCGCATGAACGAAGAGGCAGCAGACGCGCTGCGCCGGGTAAATACAACAACAACAATAGATGATGGGACGGGCAACTAGATGGGCGATCTTTACGACAGCCAACGGGCGATGCGGCAAATGCGTAAAGCAGCGATGCAGCGGGGTGTTGTCGCCATTCTGGATATCGGGACGTCCAAGATTGCGTGTCTGGTCCTGCGTTTCGATGGCCCTGAGCAGTTTCGCTCGGACGGCGTAGGTTCACTTGCCGGACAGTCGCAGTTCCGCGTGATCGGTGCGGCGACGACACGGTCGCGCGGTGTGCGTTTTGGTGAAGTCGATGCAATGCA
>CBDTVH010000714.1:0-1568 GCA_965363665.1 uncultured Yoonia sp.
CACCCAGTTCCCGACCATATTGTACGGCGATATCGTGTTTGGCCGCATAGGTGTTCAGCACCGTGGGAATATCATTCTTGGCATGCATCGCCGCAAACAGCATACCGGGGACCGCCAGAATGCGTTCGCACCCTGCCTCGCGCAGGTTATCAAGCCCGTCACGGATCACCGGGTTGGCGAATTCAAGATAGCCATAATCCGTGATCCAGTCCGCAGGCAGATAGGCCGGAAGTTTTTCAGCCAGCGTCGCGAATTCGTTGACGGCGGATTGGCTGCGCGACCCGTGACCGCAAATCATGACACCGGTCTTCATGCGGTTTCCTCTTCCAGTTCGTCTTCTTCAGACGCCTCTGCCGCTTCCTTTTCCTTCTTGCCTTTCAACGCGCCCCAAATGGCGGCAAGCCCGGCCAGCCCGATAGCGGCCCCGGCGATCCAGTGATCATGGCCTGCGACATCGGCCCAATGGCCAGGATGGGCAGCTGCCTGTGATGCAGCAAGGATAAGAAAAATCGTTAGTGCGCGGCCCATGGGCATCCTCCGTTTCAACACATAACCAGAGGAACCCGCAATCGGGTCGTGACGATGTGATGTCTGGTCCCCGTCATGGGTCGACCGTGCCATCTCCAACCTCTCTGGCCTTCATTCGGCGTCGTCACGCAGGGGTATAGTCACAGGCGCGGGGCAGAGCAAACGCATAAGCGACGCAATCCGACCATCGGACGGCAGGACCGACGGGCCGCAATGTGCATAAATGCACCATGCATGCGCTGTGACTGGGATTTGTTGATCGGTGCAAAGGCACTAGGTCAAGAAATAGCAATGGAAGGAATAGATTTATGGGCCGACTTGTTGATGGCGCTTGGCACGACGTTTGGTACGACACCAAGAAATCCGGCGGGGCTTTTGTGCGCAACGAAGCGCAGTTCCGCAACTGGATCACCGCAGATGGCTCCGCAGGCCCCTCTGGCGAAGGCGGCTTCAAGGCCGAAAGCGGGCGCTATCATCTTTATGTATCCTACGCCTGTCCCTGGGCCCACCGCACATTGGTCTTTCGCCAGTTGAAAGACCTGACCGATCATATCAGCATTTCTGCTGTGCATCCGGACATGTTGTCAGATGGCTGGACGTTCAAGACAGATGACCACGGCGCCACTGGCGACACGCTCTTTGGGCTGCCCTTTGCGCGGGATATCTATCTCAAGGCGCTTCCCGATATGACGGGCCGCGTGACGGTACCGATCCTTTGGGACAAAGAACGCGGCACGATCGTCTCGAACGAAAGCTCCGAGATTATCCGAATGTTCAATTCTGCCTTCGATGGAATTACCGGAAATACGGACGACTATTGGCCGGAAGAGCTGCGTGATGCCATCGCCCCGGTGAACGACCGCATCTATGACACGGTAAACAATGGCGTCTACAAATCGGGCTTTGCCACCACGCAAGAGGCCTACGACGCCGCGATATATCCGCTATTCGAATCGCTGGACTGGCTGGAAGAGCGTCTTGCCGACAATCGCTATCTGATGGGCGACCGACTGACCGAAGCGGACTGGCGGCTCTGGACC
>CBDTVH010000715.1:0-1560 GCA_965363665.1 uncultured Yoonia sp.
TTGAGCCGGTCGCGCATGTCCATAAATGTGTCCCGTACATTTGTCGTCAAACGAATGCGCAGCTTAGTGTGACAGTGCCCAAGTGCCAAGCACTCTCGCCGCGACGTCACCCCTTGTTTGCAAGGGTGTGATCCGGCCTTGACCCGCGCCCTTACCATGCGTACACCCGGGCGAATTTGACATCTCGGGAGATCGGTTATGACGCAGAAACCTACGGCCTGCCTGGCCCTTGCGGATGGGACGATTTTCTATGGGATGGGATTTGGTGCCACCGGCGAAACCGTTGCAGAGCTTTGCTTTAACACAGCCATGACCGGCTATCAGGAAATCATGACGGACCCGTCCTATGCGGGTCAGGTCGTCACCTTTACCTTCCCCCATATCGGCAACACCGGCGTGAACCCCGAAGACGATGAAACCGCAGACCCTGTCGCCGAAGGCATGGTCGTCAAGTGGAATCCAACAGAATCGTCGAACTGGCGCGCGACCGACGGACTGACCGCGTGGCTGGCCAAGCGTAATCGGATCGGGATGGGCGGCGTCGACACGCGGCGGCTGACCCGGGCAATCCGCCAGCAGGGTGCGCCGCACGTTGCGCTGGCCCATGATCCTGATGGCAACTTCGATATCGCCGCCTTGGTTCAAAAGGCCCGCAGTTTTCAAGGGCTTGAGGGGCTTGATCTGGCCAAGGATGTGACCTGTGCGCAGTCCTATCACTGGAATGAAATGCGGTGGGCCTGGCCCCAAGGTTATGCGCCGCAGACAGAACCCAAGCACAAGGTCGTCGCCATTGATTTCGGGGCGAAACGCAACATTCTGCGCTGCCTTGCCAGTGCCGGGTGTGACGTGACCGTCCTGCCTGCTACAGCTACCGCCGAGACGTCCAGGATCTCGTCGACAACGAGGACGTGCTTGCGCTGAACCCAGATGGTGTTTTCCTGTCCAACGGCCCCGGCGATCCTGCGGCAACAGGCGCTTATGCCGTGCCCATGATCCAGGGTGTCCTGAAAGCGGATTTGCCTGTCTTTGGTATCTGCCTTGGCCACCAGATGCTGGCCCTCGCGGTTGGGGCCAAGACGATCAAGATGAACCACGGTCACCACGGGGCGAACCATCCGGTCAAGGACATGCAGACCGGCAAGGTCGAGATCACATCGATGAACCATGGCTTTACTGTCGACAGCCAGACCTTGCCCGATGGCGTCGAGGAAACCCATGTGTCGCTGTTTGATGGCAGCAACTGCGGGATTCGCGTGGCAGGCCGGCCAGTTTTCAGTGTGCAGTATCACCCCGAAGCCAGCCCCGGTCCACAAGACAGCTATTACTTGTTTGAGCGTTTCGCAGAAGCGATGAGCACTTAACCGCAATTTAACCTTAACATGTCATCCAAAGACGACGAAGCAGTCGTATGTGTGTTGACGTGTTAAGGTTTGCTTCGTGAACCACTTTGGCGGGCTGCAGTTGGGCTATTCTGCAGCTTCCACCGCTTCGGCATCCAATTTCAGACGGGTCACAAAGGCCTCTGATATATGATCGCGTAGCGCCTGATAGGCGGCGTCA
>CBDTVH010000716.1:0-1558 GCA_965363665.1 uncultured Yoonia sp.
GATCCGACCCTGATCTTCGGCGCGGGCGGGGATCTCGAATATGTGCTCGGCTCGCCGGGCGGCCCGGGCATCATCCTGTTCAACCTCAAGACGATCATTGCGCTGCTCGATTGGCAGATGGATGCGGCGATGCAGCGGGGGGCCGAAATCCTCAAGACCCATTGCACTGTGGGTGAGGCTGCGGCGTCGAACCGGTTGGGGACGTTCATCGCCCACCGCGTTTCAAACTACGTCAAGAACCGGGATTTGCCGGGTGTTGATGGCACGTCAGGTCTGTCGGAAAACCTGACCTATGGTGAAATCAGCCCGCGCAAATGCTGGCATTCGGGCTGGCAGGCGTTGAATGACGGGAAAGGGGATGCGGAGACCTTTCTGAAAGAACTGGTCTGGCGCGAGTTTGCGTATCATCTGGCCTATCACACGCCCCGGATTACCACAGACAATTGGAAAGAAGATTGGGACGCGTTTCCTTGGAACACCGATGAACGGTTGGCCGAGGTGAAAGCCTGGAAACAGGGGCGCACGGGTATTCGTTTCGTTGATGCAGCGATGCGCGAGATGTATGTAACCGGAACCATGCACAACCGGGGCCGGATGATTGTGGCGTCATATCTGACGAAGCACCTGCTGTGCCACTGGAAGATCGGCATGAACTGGTTTGCGGACTGCCTGATTGACTGGGATCCATGCAGCAATGCGATGGGCTGGCAGTGGTCGGCAGGGTCCGGCCCGGATGCGACCCCTTATTTCCGTGTGTTCAACCCGGTCACGCAATTGGATAAATTCGACAAGGATCGCACCTACATCAAAAAGTGGATCGCGGAAGGCACCAAGACGCCCAGCGAGACTTCTTTGTCATATTTTGATATGATCCCGCAAAGCTGGAACATGTCGCCGCAGGACAGCTATCCTGATCCGATTGTTCCCGCCGACGAAGGACGCAAGCGTGCTTTGGATGCCTATCAGAGCCGGAACTTCTGACTGCCGCTAGGTCAAGGCAACTATTTTTAAACGTTATCCGTGACTTCGCCGTATCAAAGGTTAACTTGCTACCCAAGGCGGTGGCGACAAGCGGTCACTCATAATGACAAGACGACAGGACGTTTCATGATCTTAACCAGTACCGACGGCCAGACCGGGCTTCCGCGCTATTTCGCCCGTGTTTTTGATCAGGTCAAAGACCTGCAAAAGGGTCGGGTTGATATCATCTTGCCCGATGGCAGGCATTTCCGCGCAGAAGGGTCCAAGCCGGGCTATGTGGCCGAAGTGCGTGTGCACAATGACGATCTGTTTGCGCGGACCGTTCGCGAAGGCGATATGGGGTTTTCTGAGGCCTATCTGGACGGTTGGTGGACCACGCCTGATTTGATGGCCGTGATGGATTTCATGCATGACGAGGCCGACCACATCTATGACGGGTTCCCCGCACAAAAGCTGATCCGGTTTTATGAACGTGTCCGGTTCTGGATGCAGCGGAACTCAAAAACGCAGGCGCGCAAGAACATCAGCTATCACTATGATCTGGGTAATGAATTCTACGGGCTCTGGCTTGATGATA
>CBDTVH010000717.1:0-1558 GCA_965363665.1 uncultured Yoonia sp.
GTTCAAGTCTGTGCTGCATGACTGGCCCGCCGACAAGGCAATGCGCATGCTTGACCACGCGATCAGCCATGTCGCACCGGGCGGCAGGATCATCATATGTGAGCGCGGCGCATTTCGCGAGGGGCCAATGCCGTTCTGGATGACGGCCAATGTTGTCTTCGCGCCATTCTATCGTCCCGCGAAATTCTATCACGAGGCCTTCGCCGCCAAGGGGCTTGGCAATGTGACCCAAGAGGATGTTGAGATGGAAATGACTTTTCATATCGTGACGGGACAAAAACCATGATGGGCCGTGTGATCGCACTATCTGGCCCGCCCGGTGCAGGTAAAACAACGATGGGGCGCTGGTTGACTGACCACCTTGGCGCGACCCGCGTCAACTATGACGATTATGAACAGATGACCCGGCGCACGGAAGCTGAGATTGCCGATTGGCTTGGCCGTGGCGCACCGATTGCTGAAATACCGGCCCCCGGTCTGGCCGACGCCGTCGCAACAGCGCGCCGGTCCAATATAGTGGTTTACGAAACCCCGCTTGGCAAAGCGTGGGCGCCGACGCGCGAAATGATATCGCTGTCGATATGGATCGAAACACCGCTTGATCTGGCGTTATCGCGCAAGCTTCAGATCATGGCCCGGGCATGGGAAGACAAAGGCGGACCTGTTGCGCCATGCACCCAATGGTTCACCGGGCATCTGCGCGCATATGAAGAAATCATCCGCCCGAGTCTGCTGGTCCAGATCGAGCGCGTGCGCAGTCAGGCTGATGTCGTTGTTCACAATGATCAGGGAATTGAGAACACGCGCCGCCAGATTTTGGACACAATCAGCGCGATCTGAGGCGATAGTTCGACGTTCTGTGTTCAAAGTCAGGGCAAGTGCCGGTCATTATTAAGTTTTTCCTAATTTAAGTTGATATTGCGTTGAGTGCCATGCAATCTTCTTTTGACGACCATTCTGTCTGCAGCAGATTTGGCGTGTGTTAGTAGTTGGTGCTGGGAATTTGATCCGGCACCTGTTCTGGAAGGAAAATTAAGTTGCCAATGCCTTTCCGAGCCCGTGAACCGGGTGTCCTGCCAAAGCTACCGTACAATCGAAAAACGCGAAACAGGCTCCGGCATCGGGACAGGAACCGGTACAACGCGCTGCGCGATGCAACTTGGCGATTCCTGCTGGACACGCTAGAGCCGCGCATCCTTTTGTCTGCTGATTTGCCTGGATTTGGCTCTGCCGACTTGGAAAGCAATGGTGACGCGCAAAATCTTCGGGTGATCCTCGACGAAGATAACAGCACGGGCACGACGCTGCAGCGGATTCGGATTCTGGAGGACACTGGCAGCGGTTTCGGACCAATCCGCGAATACACCAGCGAAGATCCCGAATGGGATGTCACCGGGTTCAACATTCTGACCGGCGCTGGGAAGGATACCATCGAGCTGCAGTATCTTGGTGGCGCTAATCCCGATACCTTTGGCGTGACGATTGATGCGGGGACTGGCGACGACTCCATCACTATCACGACATTCGGCAACAACTATGCGGGCGATCTGACGCTCAG
>CBDTVH010000718.1:0-1558 GCA_965363665.1 uncultured Yoonia sp.
AAAAGCTCGCACAGGCGACATTGATCCATGACGATTCGATCAGTTTCTTCAAGGCCCGATGAGCTGGGAAACATGGTGCAAAGCCGCTGGCGTGACGGCAGACACTGCGCATGGCCCGCGGTTTTCGCAGGCGGATCACGCGATTGATGCAGCAATTGCCGGGGCAGGGGTGGTTCTGGGGCGCGTTTCGCTGGCGACCCGCGCGCTCGAGGCTGGACGCCTTGTGGCCCCTTACCAGGTCGGCATCATCTCGGAAGCACAGTTTCGCTTTATTTGCCCAAAAGGCAGTGAAAAGCGCCCCCATATCGCAGCGTTCGAGGCTTGGGTTCTTGACGAATTCCAAAGCTCGAAACGCTTTGCGCAGGGGCGCCGCTTTGTGCAGGCAAGTGATGTGACCTGACAGAAGGGTTTTTCCCGCTGTCAGGGCGCGTTTCAGAGAGTTAGTGGGTGCTAAGGCGCGTAATTTCTTCCTTGAGCATCAGCTTTTGCTTTTTAAGTTTCGCAATTTCCATGTCGTCGGCGGCAGGACTGCGCTGCATCACTTCGACGTGTTCCGAGAGGTTTTGGTGCTTCTTCTTCAGTTCCTGCAAATGCGAACTCAAGCTCATGGTCGATCTCCTCTAGGTTTGCTATTTGATGATTGCATCACATCCGGCCTGATCTGTCACGCCGCAGGGCAGCAATTTTCTAAGAAATCAGCCTGCCGCAGGAATCTTGCCAAAAGGTTAAGGCAGGATGGGCAATTCTGCGCCATTTCGTAAAGCCTGTGCCACCTCTGGCCGATAGCTTTCCTGATCACCTGCATGCCGCGCACCTTCATGCATGATCAATGTTGGAGCCAACCGAAACGGGGTCTTGCCCTCTTGCCGGGCCTGCAAGACGAACAATTCCGGAGCGCGCCCAGCACGGCCAGCAATTGGCCTGACGATGATTGCGCCCAAGCGCCCCTCCAGCCCAGCGAGCACCTCTGGCAGGCGTTCCATCCTTTGGATCAACGTCAGATACCCGCGCGGACCCACACGCCGCGCCCCAATATCCAACCAGACACGCAATGGCGTTTCACCGCCAAAAGCGATGTCCTTGCCTGCATCCTCCGATGCGGTGCCTGCGGTCCGGTCAAAATAGGGCGGGTTCATGATCACGTGATCAAAGCGCCGTTGGCGCAAGTCTGGTGGCAATGCCTGCAGGTCAGCCGTGACCACCTCGAGGGGTAGGGCATTCTCTGCCGCGTTCCGTCGGGCCAAAAAGGCATAACTGTCCTGCAATTCGACGCCGGTCACATGCAGGCCCGGCACCCGCGCGGCAAGGCACAGTGCGGCCACACCCACGCCGCAGCCCAATTCAAGCACGGTTTGGCCGGATTTCGCAGGAACGGACGCGGCAAGGATCACCGGATCGACGCCCGCCCGATACCCCTTGCGCGGTTGCCAGATGCGGATCTTGCCACCCAGAAAATCGTTCTGTGTCAGGTCGTCGTCAGTCACGGCCCAAGTCAATCTCGCCATCGCGCATCACGGCCTCTGCCATGAACAAATCGCGGTCCAGCACCATCAATCGG
>CBDTVH010000719.1:0-1553 GCA_965363665.1 uncultured Yoonia sp.
CCGCCTGTGGGCTGAGGCTGTGGCTGGTGACATCATGCGCTGTCGAAAAGGTGACAGGCGAAAAATCAAATGGGGCCGTGCCGTGCATGCGTGCATCGGCAAAGATCACCTGATCCGCCTCGGCAATCAGCAGCGCATGATCGACAGTCAGTTGGTAGTCGCTGGTTATGGCAACACCCGGATCATCCATCATACGCGCGGCCAGCGCTTGCCCCAGCCCGTCATCGCCCCGCCCGGGGTTCCCATATCCGATCAGCTGGATCATAGCGCACGTGCCCGTTTGTCGAGTGTTTGACCATTAGCATCCAGCAGTTCCACCTCCAGCGGCATCTGCCCCAAAGCATGCGTCGCACAGGACAGGCACGGATCATAGGCGCGGATCGCGACCTCGACATGGTTCAGCATGCCTTCGGTAATCTCCGGCTGCCCCGAGATAGGTTGGACCGCCACATCCTTGACCGCGCGGTTCATGCCTTCGTTGTTGTGGGTGGTCGAGACGATGAGGTTGCAATAGGTCACCTGATCATTCTCATCGACCTTGTAGTGGTGGATGAGGTTGCCGCGCGGGGCCTCGATTACGCCGCTGCCTTCTTCACGGCGGTCGCCGGTGGCCCTCAGGTCGGTGCCTTGCAGGTCGGGGTCATGCAGCAATTCCGTGATCTTTTCGACGCAATGCAGTACCTCGACCATCCGCGCCCAGTGGTTGGCAAGGATCGCATGGGTTTTCACCGCACCGCTCGCCGCCATCAACTCATCGCGCGCGGCGTTCGCCAAAGGCGTGTCAATCAGGCTGACGGTGTTCATGCGGGCGAGCGGGCCGACGCGGTACCAGCCATTCTCTGGCCCCATGTCCTTGATGAAAGGGAATTTCATGTAGGACCAGGCGCGGACGTCTTCACGCAGAACAGTGTGATATTGGTCATAGGGTAGCTGATCAAAGATTACATCGCCAACCGGGTCAATCATCCGCAGATTGCCGTGGTAGAGGTCCAGCGCGCCATCGCCTTCGCGCACCAGCGACATGTATTTGGACGGGAAAGACGCAAAGCCGCCGACCAGTTCGGCATGCTCCAACGTGTAGTCGCGGATCAAGGCGACGGCATCCAGCGCCCAGTTTTGCATTTCAGTCACGTTTTCAAGGAATTCATCCCGGGTGGCGATAGGCAGGTTACGGTTGATCCCGCCGGGGATCGCGGCAGTGCCGTGGATTTTCTTGCCCGCTGTCGCCTCGATAATATCCTGTCCGAATTTGCGCATCAGGATCGCGCGGCGACCCAATTCGGGCTTTTCGCGCAGAACTTCGAAGATATTGCGTTTTGCCGCAGGTGCATCAAAACCGAACAGAAGGTCGGGGGCGGCGAGGTGGAAGAAATGCAGCACATGGCTTTGCATCACCTGGCCATAGTGCATCAGGCGGCGCATTTTCTCGGCCGTGGGGGGCAATTCATCGACGCCGCAGATCACGTCCATCGCCTTGGCGGCGGCCAGATGGTGACTGACCGGGCAGATGCCGCAGAGACGTTGGACGATGACGGGGACTTCCCATAGCAGAC
>CBDTVH010000720.1:0-1551 GCA_965363665.1 uncultured Yoonia sp.
GTTTGACGAGAATGCGTCCTGCCATATCGCTCTGGGCCAGTGCTATGCCGATACCATCGAGGGCGGATCAGAGCTGTCGCCAGAAGAGCTCAAACAGAAGGGCGGCAATCAGAGCATTATCCATGTGGACTGGATGATGGGATCGGATGCGGTGGACATCGACGGCATCACCAAGACTGGCGAACGGGTTCCTGTCATGCGCGGGGGCGAATGGGCCTGAGCCCGCGCCTTGTCGCAAATGCTTGCGAAAGGCGTGAGATTTGCACATATAGGGGACAGCCAAGGGAGACGCCGAAATGCGCGCACGAATCTACAAGCCAGCCCGGACCGCCATGTCATCAGGGACAGCCAAGACCAAGCACTGGGTCCTGGAGCACGTGGCCGAAACCGCGCGCGAGGTTGATCCGCTGATGGGTTGGACGTCTTCGTCGGATACCCAGGCGCAGGTCAAGTTGCAGTTCGACACCAAAGAGGCAGCGCTGGAATATGCGCGCGAGCATGGCATTGATGCGGTTGTGCGCGAGCCCAAAAAGCGTAAGGCCAACATTCGCGCGGGTGGTTATGGCGAGAACTTTGCAACCAATCGCCGTGGGGCCTGGACTCACTAGATTCCGTCAGATCGTTATTTCGACCAGATCTTCCATAGCGCTATCAATCGTGGGGTAGTGAAAACTGTACCCCATAGCGAGTGTGCGTTTGGGGACCACGTTTTGCCCTTCCAGAAGGATGGAGGCGCGTTCCGGGCCGATGATAAAGCGGATCAGTCCTGCCGGGATCGACCAGACAACCGGGCGCCGCAGCGCCTTTGCGAATGAAACGGTGAACGCGGCGTTGCTGACAATGCCGGGCGCAACTGCATTATAGCGTCCTGTGGCTGTCTGGTCGTCGATCACATGGATCAGGATGCCGACCATGTCATCAATATGAATCCATGGAAATGGTTGCGTGCCTATGCCAAGACCAGCGCCGAGCCCCAGACAAAACGGCAGCCTGACGATTGGCAGCAGACCCCTGCTGCGGCCGATCCGCCAGAGCCGCCCCCCAAAGCCGCCGCGCTCTACCTTGCCCAGCACAATTCCTATCCTGACCCGCACATGGCGAACCCGATCATGGTCAAGGTGATCGGCGGCCTTTTCCCATTGGCCGACAAGTTCTGCAGGGAAATCGACCCCCATTGGCGCGCTGTCTTCATCCAGTTCAGGATAGTCCACTGCGCCGGATTGGGTGCCGTAAAAGCATTTTCCCGCGGTTGAAACGAACACTTACGGGGGATTGCTGCTCGCATTGATGGCGTCGACCAGCTGTTTTGTTGTGTCAGTGCGTGAGGCGATCACCTCTTGTCGATAGCTTTCGGTCCAACGCTTGGCCGGCTGCAATATGTGCTCGCCCGCAAGGTTGACGATCGCATCACAGTCCGGCAGCCCGTTGGCCAGACTATCCCATGTGATGCGCTGCTCTCCTGGTGTCCGCGACAGGACCGTCATCTTGTCACCGCGGTCCCGCAATGCCTGCGTCAGCACGGACCCGATGAAGCCGCTCCCGCCGCCGATG
>CBDTVH010000721.1:0-1550 GCA_965363665.1 uncultured Yoonia sp.
GCCGTTGTCGGCACTCCGGTGCGCGCGGCGATGCGCGCGGCGACGGTTTTGCGCAAGGCATGCGTGCCCGGCACCATGGCATAGCCGGTATGACCGCCCATGGCCGATTGATGCATCGCATCCAGAATGGCGGGGCTGGTGCGGATGTCATGTTCGCCGATGGTCAGTTCCGTGACAGGAATGCCTTCGGCAATCATGCGCCGCGCTTTGTAAAAGACGTCCCAGCCGTCAGAGCCGCCGCCGGTGATATGTGTGATACGATGCGATAAATTCATAAGGTGCAGGGGAACGGGCTTCGCCAGGTGAAGTCAAGTGGTTGTGGCGCGCAAATTACGGGGGCCCGGACCCTCTTTGCCCTTGATGTCCGCCGGATTGTAAAGGGCGCAGGTCTTCAGGCTCAGACATCCACACCCGATACAGCCGTCCAGTTTGTCGCGCAAATCCTGCAACGCCGCGATGCGTGCGTCGATGTCGCGGCGAAAGGTTTTGCTGATGCGCGTCCAGTCAGCCTTGGTCGGGGCCCTATGATCGGGCAGGCGGCGCAGATGCGGGGCGATTTCCGAAAGGCTGAACCCAAGTTTCTGGGCTGCCATGACAAACGAAAGCCGCCGGATGTCCGCCCGGCCATAGCGGCGATGCCCGCCCTTGTTGCGCACGGGTTTGATGATGTCATGCGTCTCATAGAACCGGATTGCCGAGACAGCGAGCCCGGTGCGCGCGGCCAGATCGCCGATGGTCAGCCCCTCGGTCATGAAGAAACTCCTTGATCTCAAGTTAACTTGAGAAATTACAACAGATTCGAAGGAATTTGCAACGAAGGAGATGACCTGATGTCAAAACATAACGCGACGCGCTATTGTGCCGACCCGGACGCATTGATGACCATGAAACGCGACGGTCTTGGGTGGGGGCACGATCTGGAGTGCGGCTGTTTTCGCGAGACCGCACGCCCCGCAAAGCCGAGCCTATTGGCCCGCATCATGACGTCACTGAGAAGGAGGAACTGAGCATGGCCCATCTGGAACACGTCAATATCACGGTGTCAGACCCCAAGAAAACGGCGGCAATGCTGTCGGACCTGTTTGGCTGGCAGACCCGGTGGGAAGGTGCCGCGATCCATGGCGGCTATACGGTGCATGTCGGTGGCGAGGACAGCTACATCGCGCTCTATACCGGACCCGGCGGTGCGACACATCAAAAACCCGCGGACAACAGTTATCTGCAGCGTGGCGGCTTCAATCATGTTGGCGTTGTCGTCGATGATCTGGATGGGACCGAAGACAGCGTCAAGGCCATGGGTTTTGAAACGCATAGCCACGCCGACTATGAACCGGGCAAGCGGTTCTATTTCCATGATGGCGATGGTGTCGAATACGAGGTGATCAGTTACGGCTGAGCGATACCATCCCGAACCTTCTTCGGCAGCGCTTTGAAGATGATGTCATAGGACACCCCGATCCTGTGGCGCAGCTCCTCCTCGGCGCTGTCAAAACTGACCAGGACCCAGCTTTTGTGGAAATAGGGGGCTTTGGTAGCGGCTGCGGCATCAA
>CBDTVH010000722.1:0-1547 GCA_965363665.1 uncultured Yoonia sp.
TGCCAGACTGGCAAACAGCCGAGCCGCACAAAGCCCGTTGGTGAAATTGCTGGTCCCAGCCATCTTTGGCGTGACGATCCTGATCATGTGGGAACTTCTGGTCCGCTTGCTTGAGGTCAGCCCCGTCATCTTGCCACCGCCCACGGCCATTGCCGCCCGTTTCGCCAGTGAATTGCCGACGCTTTGGGCGGATTTTGAACAGACGATCATTAAGGGTGCGATGACGGGTTATATCATTGGCATGATCGCGGCCTTCGCGGTGGCGATCCTGGCAGACCGTTCCGATTTTCTGACGCGGGGCATATTGCCGGTGGGTGGGTTTATGGCCGCCTTGCCGATTGTGGGGACCGCGCCGATTTTCGTGCGCTGGTTGGGCAGCGATTGGCAGTCCAAGGCGGCGGTTGTCGCCGTCATGGTGTTCTTCCCGATCCTCGTGAATACGGTCGCCGGCCTGCGCGACACGACCGCCATGCAGCGGGACCTGATGCGCACCTATGGCGCGGGCTATTGGGCAACGCTCTTCAAACTGCGCTTGCCTGCGGCGATGCCGTTCATTTTCAACGGGCTTAAAATTGCGACCACTTTGGCGCTGATCGGGGCTATTGTTGCTGAATTCTTCGGCTCTCCGACAGTCGGGATGGGCTTTCGTATCTCAACCTCTGTGGGGCGGCTTGCGCTTGACATGGTGTGGGCAGAGATTGTCGTGGCGGCCATCGCGGGAAGCGCGCTTTATGGGGCCGTGGCATGGATTGAGGGGCGGGTGACATTCTGGCACCCATCGCAACGCAAACAACGGGACTAAGCCCCGCCAAGAGGGCAAAACAAACTGACTAGGAGGTCAAAATATGAAGAAGCTAATGATTGCGGCAGCACTCGTCGCAGGGATCGGCGGAAGCGCACATGCCGACGCACACGCCAACGATGTGACGCTGCAATTGCAGTGGGTCACACAGTCTCAGTTCGCGGGCTACTATGTGGCACTTGAGAACGGGTATTACGAAGATGAAGGGTTGAATGTGACCATTCTGCCCGGTGGGCCTGATATCGCGCCACCGCAGGTGCTTGCCGGTGGCGGTGCGGATGCGATGCTGAACTGGATGCCCTCGGCTTTGGCCGCACGTGAACGTGGTCTGCCGGTGGTGAACATCGCGCAGCCGTTCAAGACCTCCGGCCTGATGCTGACCTGCTGGAAAGACACAGGCATTGAAACGGTTGAGGATTTCCGCGGCAAGACGATCGGCGTCTGGTTCTTCGGCAATGAATATCCGTTCCTGAGCTGGATGAGCCAGGCCGGAATTCCCACTGACGGTAGCGAAGACGGCGTGTCGGTCTTGCGCCAGGGTTTCAATGTCGACCCGCTGCTGAACCGCGAGGCTGATTGCATCTCGACCATGACCTACAATGAATACGGTCAGGTACTGGACGCGGGTGTGTCCGAGGACGAATTGGTGACGTTCAAGTATGAAGATCAGGGCGTTGCGACGCTTGAAGACGGCATCTACGTGCTGGAAGAGAACCTTGAAGATCCGGTGTTTGTCGACAAGATG
>CBDTVH010000723.1:0-1545 GCA_965363665.1 uncultured Yoonia sp.
CTGGCAAGAGGGTTGGCTGTCGATCCCGACATCATGCTCATGGATGAAGCCTTCAGCGCGTTGGATCCTCTGATCCGGAGAGATATGCAGGACGAGTTGATCGAACTTCAGGACAGGGTTCAAAAAACCATTGTATTTATCAGCCACGACCTGGACGAGGCCTTCAAGATCGGCAATCGGATTGTTCTCATGAAAGACGGTGCCATCGTGCAGGAGGGCACCGCCGAGGAGATCCTGACAAATCCGGCCAATGAATATGTGGCGGACTTTGTGGCCCATATGAATCCGCTGGGTGTGCTGACCGCGCGCGATGTGATGACCCAAGGCACGTCGGATGGGCCCACGATTGACGTGGAAATGCCGGTGCAGGACATCATTCACGATATTGACAGCGTTGGATTGCAGGTAACTGAAAATGGCGCCCCTGTCGGCGTGGTAACGCAAGCCTCACTTTTGGCGCGCCTCAGTCATAGTTAGCGAACCGCTTTCCGACGCGGGTGGCGTCAGACTTTGGTCGCGGGAACGGCCGGCGTTATGGCACGCCGCGCCACCGCTTCGCGCCATGTGATGAAGCTGACCGACCCCATGATCACCGCACCACCGAAGATCACCCAACCGTCCACGGCCTCACCAAACACCACAGCGCCCAAAAGGACCGCCCATACCAGTTGCAGGAAAGTCACCGGCTGCGTGACAGTCAAAGGTGCAGCGGCAAATGCCAGCGTCATCGAATAGTGTCCGGCGGTCGCGAAACAGGCCACCAGAAACAGCCATCCCAGTTGCGACATCGTGGGCGTCACCCAGACGGCCCACGCAAAGGGGGCCAGCCCAATGGTGACCGTAATCGACAACATGCCAACGACGACCGGCGCTGAAACTTCGCCCGAAAGCCGCTTGGCAATCAGATAGCCTGCCGCGAAACAAACGGCTGTGCCAAGCATCGCAATGTGACCCGGCTCAATCTCTTTCACGCCCGGCCGCAGGATAATCATCGCACCAATCAGCGCCATGATCACCGCAGCCAAACGGCGTGGCGGCAGACGCTCGCCAAGAAAAAGCGCCGCCCCAAGCGACACATAAACGGGCGAGAGGTAATTCATCGCGGTCACTTCGGCGATGGGAATACGCGCCATGGCAAAAAACCACAGGATCACGGCCAACGTGTGTACGACACCCCGTGCCCAGAACAGCTTTTTCTGACGCCCCGTCAAATGGGCCGCCATGATCGGCCTGATCATCGGGATCAGGAACACCAGCCCCAGCACATAGCGCAAAAATGCTGCTTGCGCGGCTGGCACATCATCGCCCACGTGTTTGACCACCGCAGTGACGGCCACGAACATCAAACCTGTGAAAAGCATCCAGAAGATGCCGACAACGGGCCGGGAGTGCATTGCTGTTTCCATGCCCCATCCGTCGCACCAAGGCCGCCCAATGGCAAGCGCGCAGAAACCGCTGGATGAACCGCCGCGATGCCCGTAACAAAGCAGACATGAAGATACTCTTTCTTGGCGATGTCATGGGCCGCTCTGGGCGTGCTGCGAT
>CBDTVH010000724.1:0-1533 GCA_965363665.1 uncultured Yoonia sp.
TCATCTCATGTAAAGATCAAGAGTGGACGGGCCCGTCACAAACGGTTTCTGGAACCGGCAGGCCATGTGGGACCTGTCGGGGCAATCGCCGGGTCTGTGCCCGATAAGGGCAGTCTGAGACCCGTGGCGAAACCTGATCTTGGCGGGGCGCATTGCACCCCTTGGGCTGGAACTCCAAGGCAGAGATTGCGCCTGGAAGGTTTGCGGAAGGGTAAAGCATGCGTGCGCTGGCCAGCGATGCCCCCCGTCTGACGACCGATGCGCAAAAGGGGCAATCCCTTACAATCTGCGGACCCATGCGCTAATGCTGATCCTGTGTGCGGGCAGCAAAAAGGACGCTTCACGGATGGCTCATGGCCACCATCATCATGTTGATTTGGAGGCCGGCGACCGCCGGGTCTTCTCGGCCATTGTTGTCAATCTGATCCTGACGGCTGCGCAGATTCTGGGCGGCATTTTGTCTGGCTCGCTCGCCCTGATTGCTGACGCGCTGCATAATTTCTCGGATGCGATTTCGTTGATCATCGCGTTCGCAGCGCGCAAAATCGCGCGGCGGCCACAGGACAAGGACATGACGTTCGGCTATGCCCGGGTCGAGGTCGTTGCTGCACTGATCAACTATACGACACTGATCATGATCGGCCTTTATCTGGTTTTTGAAGCCGTGATGCGGTTCTTCGATCCGCAGCCCGTGGCAGGGTGGATCATTGTCATTGTCGCAGGCATCGCGCTAGTCGTGGATTTGGTGACCGCGCTGCTGACCTACCAGATGTCGAAATCCAGCATGAATATCCGTGCCGCGTTTCTTCACAATGTGGCCGATGCCCTTGGCTCTGTTGCAGTGATCGTGGCGGGAACGTTGATCCTGCTGTTTGACTGGCAGCTTGTCGATCCGATCGTCACGATCATGATCGCAGGGTACATTCTTTGGCAGTCATTTCGCGAAATCGGTCCGGTGATCCACATCCTCATGCTCGGCTCTCCGCCCGGTATCGAAACTTGCAAGGTTCTGGAAGACGTCCGCTCTACTGAAGGGGTCACAGGTGTGCATCACGCACATTTTTGGCAAATGGACGAACACCGCCCCGCGTTCAACGCGCATGTCGTCATCGCCGAAGGTCGATGGACCGATGCAGACGCCATCAAGGCGCAGATCAAAGCGACGCTCCTGGATGACTACGGGATCGTCCATACAACGCTGGAGTTGGAGTGCGCGCGGCATGCCTGCGACACTCCGCCTGACTTCGGCGGGCGGGGGCATGACGACGGCCCAAACGGGACTGCCAGCGCCAAGCCGCTTTAACCTGAATGCAAAAGGCCGCGCAGTTTCCTGCGCGGCCTTTTAAAAACTTACAGTCGCTCTGCCTTATGCGGGCAGCGCATCCTTGGCTTTGCCAACGATTGTCGCAAATGCATCGGGTTCGTTCACGGCCAGATCGGCCAGAACCTTGCGGTCTACTTCGATGCCGGCCAGTGTCAGGCCGTTGATGAACTTGGAGTAGTTCAGGCTTTCATCAACCGCACGCACACCTG
>CBDTVH010000725.1:0-1530 GCA_965363665.1 uncultured Yoonia sp.
ATCATCGGCAGGTAAAGCACCACGCGGTCGCCTTTACCCACGCCCATTTCCTTGAGCACATTGGCCATCAGAGATGTTTTCTCGTGCAGCGTTTTGTAGGTGATGTGCATCGGCGCATCATCGGGGTTGTCGGGTTCCCAGATGATCGCGGTCTGATCGCCACGGGTTTCCAGATGCCGGTCGATGCAGTTTGCACTGACGTTCAGCGTCCCGTCTTCAAACCATTTGATATCGATCTTGCCGGGAGCAAAACTGGTGTTCTTGACCTTGGTATATGGCTTGATCCAGTCAAGCCGCTTGCCATGCTCAGCCCAAAACGCCTCCGGGTCGCTGATCGACGCTTCATACATCGCCTCATAGGTCGCCTTGTCGGCGTGCGCGCCCGCAGCCATTTCTGCTGATGGTGCATAGGTTCCGGCTGGTTGATCGGTCATGGCATATCCCCCCTGATCTATTCTTGAATGGCGCGGGATATAATCCCACAGCCTCCTCCGCGCTCATCATGTCCAAAATGAACCTGAATCCAAGCCACTGCGGTAAAGACACTGTCAATTTGTAAAAAGTTACTGTCGCAAGCCCTTGACCTGAGTCAATGGATTTACACATCAAGCCTTTGGCGGACCTGCTGTATCATCTGCCATCATCCAGCGATCAACACCATGAACAGTGCCGCAGCAATCGCAAGGCAAAGCGGCCCATAGTACCGCTGATCATAGGTGTTGAAGGGTTCTTCGGGCGTCATTTTGCGCCAAAGCTTGGTATAGGCTATCGCGCCACGGATCAGAAAGACACCAAAGGCGACCCAAAGGATGATGCGCGCCAGCATGAAGGGTGGCACCCACAACGCAGCAATGACGGCGACCAGTCCAGCGACGACCAGCATACAGGGAATAGTGCCCGGCATGCGCGTCACGCCTTTGGCGCCGACCACCGTTCGGGCTAGCTGTTCCTCGTCCCGGATCGGGATCCAGATACCAAGACCCCACGCGAAATGCACCGCGGCCAGCACGCCCAGAACAATTGTTAACAGAATCGTCATGGACCCAGGATAGACCAAGACCGGCGCATTTACTGCACCGGTCTTGGTCGCATCTTATGGGCCCCGCTGTGCAAGGCAATTCTGTGTTTATGCGTCGTGCCGGAACGTCATGCTGATGAGATCGGCGCGCGTCAGGCCTTTTGCGCGCAGTTCTTCTTCGGGGATTGCCGCAATTTGCTGCAATGCCTGCGTGCGGGCGTTGCTGACGGCGTATTTCCCAATCGCGGCACCGAATGCACGAAAGGGTGCCAGTACCAGCTCAATAAATACTTCGCGGTTGGAAATCAGGGTGTTGTCGGGACGGAGTGCCATGCTGTGCCTCATGAATACGGTTTCTTTCCTCCCGTGTTTCAGAGGTAGCCTGCCTGCCCCGGCACAACAACGTCACTTTGTGCAAACCCACCATGCAGTGCTTGCAATGGTGGGTTTGGATCCGTTGATTATTTGGTGGATGCTGCCGTTTTTGCGGGCGCTTCCTTACCATCCCACGG
>CBDTVH010000726.1:0-1529 GCA_965363665.1 uncultured Yoonia sp.
CATGGAAAGTTCGGCGTGACCAGCGGGGGCGGCCGATCAAAGCTGGACGGGAAAGCCTGGCGGTGCTATCGAACATGCATGAAGAGCATCTGCATCATTATCTGCTGCATTATTATCTGCTGACATCTGTCGCGGGTTGCTCTTTGTCGTTTCACATTCAAACAGACCTTGGTAAGCCCGCGGCGTAAGCTCGTGCGAGGCACCTATGACGACGATCCGCCTGAACAACACAAAGACCCGCAAACGCGAGGATTTTGTCCCGATCGACCCTGCAAACGTGCGGTTGTACCTCTGCGGGCCGACGGTTTATGACCGCGCGCATCTGGGCAATGCCCGCCCGTCGCTGGTGTTTGATGTGCTGTTTCGCCTGCTGCGCGAGGTCTATGGCACCGATCACGTGACCTATGTGCGCAATTTCACCGACGTCGATGACAAGATCAACGCGCGTGCCGCCGAAAGTGGGCGCGCCATCGGTGATATTACGGCCGAGACGATTGGGTGGTATCACGATGATATGGATGCGCTGGGGGCGCTGCGCCCCACGCATGAACCCCGCGCGACCGATCACATCGCACAGATGATTGCGATGATTGCGGATCTGGTTGCAAAGGGGCACGCCTATGCGGCGGAAGGTCATGTGCTTTTCGCGGTGGATAGCTATGACGCGTACGGCGCACTTTCAGGCCGATCTATCGACGACATGATCGCCGGTGCCCGGGTCGACGTGGCGCCCTACAAGCGCAATCCGATGGATTTCGTGCTCTGGAAGCCCTCGGGTGATGGCGTGCCGGGCTGGGGCAGCCCCTGGGGCTATGGGCGCCCCGGCTGGCACATTGAATGCTCGGCCATGAGCCATGAATTGCTGGGCGAAAGCTTTGACATCCATGGTGGCGGCAATGATCTGCAATTCCCGCATCATGAAAACGAAATCGCGCAATCGGCCTGCGCCCATCCAGAGGGGGAATTCGCCCGCTACTGGGTCCATAACGAGATGCTGCAGGTCGAGGGCAAGAAGATGTCCAAATCGCTGGGCAACTTCTTTACCATCCGCGACCTGCTGGATCAGGGAATTCCGGGCGAGGTCATTCGTCTGGTCATGCTGGGGACCCATTACAGCAAGACAATGGACTGGACCGAAGCGCGCCGCGCCGAGGCTGACGGCACGCTGCGCAAGTGGTACGGCATTCTGCATGGGCACGGCTTTGGTCCTGAACTGATTGCGGCGTTGAAGGCCGAAGGCAAGTGGCAACCTGATGCCGAGTTCATCGGCGTGCTGGCCAATGATCTGAATACGTCCGGTGCGCTGGCCCGTCTGCATGTGCTGGCAAAGGGCAAGACGCCTGTCGCCTTGGCTGGCTTTGCTTATGGGCTGCAAATGCTCGGGCTGGTCAATGACTGGGCCGCGATCCCGCAGTTTGACGGGGGCGAAGCTGGCGATGGCGTGGCACCGGCGATTGCCCAACGTGTCGATGCTTTGCTGGCGGAGCGTGCCGCGGCGCGGGCGGCCAAGGACTGGGGCCGTGCGGATG
>CBDTVH010000727.1:0-1525 GCA_965363665.1 uncultured Yoonia sp.
CCTCACAATACTCTGCTGGTTTTGGATGCGACGACCGGACAGAACGCCATCCAACAAGTGAAGGTATTTCAAGAACTTGCGGATGTATCCGGATTGGTCATGACCAAACTGGACGGCACGGCAAAAGGTGGCGTGCTGGTTGCCTTGGCCGACAAGTTCGGCCTGCCGATCCATGCCATCGGTGTGGGTGAGCAGATTGACGATATGGCCCCTTTTGACCCGGATGATTTTGCCGCTGCCTTGGTTGGGTTGGATAGATGAAGCGCCCCTTGGCCGCTTGCGTTTTGGCGACGTTGGCAACGCAGGGTATCACTGATGCTCAGTCAGATTGCGTGGCCGCGTGGGCTGATGTTGCTGCGCCGCTTGGCGGTACGGGAGGCGAACAGGTTTTGGCCGCAGCGAACGGTTGGTGCGAAGTTGATCTATTCAAACCGGGTTTTGTTGCGGCGCAGATTGAAGGGGCCGCATTTCGGGTTGATCAGTTGCCGAATGCTTTTGCCGGAAACCGGACACTTGAACTTGATCTTGAAGGGGTGAAGACGCTGATAGGGACGTTTGATGGCACTGCGGCGCTCAGTATTCATAACGGGACGGGCATTGTGCAGATGCAAAGCTTGCGTTTTATTGGCGATGATGGGCGCGGTCTTCGGGCAACTGCCCTGGTCGATCTTGATGGTGCTTTTATCTTCCCAGAACAGCATCAGTCCCAAGGCGATCCGGTCGCACAGTTCATCAACCTTGATGTCATCGTGACGCCCGCTGCCCTGACAGATGCGCGGATTGATTTTTCTGACGTGACGCGTGCAGCGGTCAGCAGTGCCCTGCAAGACGTGAGCAATACACAGATCAGCGGGCAGGCGCGGCGCGAATTTTTACGCTTCGTCGGGGCTGTACCGAACGCGCGCGGTACATTGAGCGTCGCGGTGCAGTTTTCTGAAAACGCCAAGGTTCTGGGCATGATCGCGCCGTTTTTATCACTGGACCGCGCACCGGACGATACCCAGATATCGCACGCTTTTGCGTCCGCTATGGACGGTGTCCGTGTCGACGTGACCTGGAAACCGGGGCGCATGTGAATGAGCTTGGCGTTTGGCTGGTGTCCATCGCTGGTACGCCAGAAGGTGCGCGGTTGGCCACAGCGCTGGCGCTTGTTTCGGCTTTGGCACATGCGATTTTCGGCGCGCTTCAGAAGGGGCGCTATGACCCCTGGCTGACGCGTGGGGCGATTGATGCATGGCTTTGTGTGCTGTCCGCGCCGATCGCGCTGTTCGTGGTTCCCTGGCCTGATCTGACAACCGCCCTGATCCTTGTGGGCGCGATCATCATCCATTTCGCCTATAAGGTGACGATGGCTCTGGCCTATGAACGCGCGGCCTATACAGTGGTTTATCCGGTTGTGCGCGGTACCGGCCCCTTGGTCACGGTTGTCGCGGCCTCTTTGTTTTTTGGCGAGCATTTCACGACGGTGCAATGGCTGGGCGTCGCCTGCCTCTCTGGGGGCATCCTGTTGTTGGCCGTGCGCAAT
>CBDTVH010000728.1:0-1522 GCA_965363665.1 uncultured Yoonia sp.
ATCTGGGCGGTGCCAAGGTATATCTCAAGCGCGACGAGCTGAACCATACCGGCGCGCACAAGATCAACAACGTGCTTGGCCAGATTATCCTTGCCCGCCGCATGGGCAAGACCCGGATTATCGCTGAAACCGGCGCGGGTCAGCACGGTGTCGCGACTGCAACCGTCTGTGCGAAATTCGGTCTGAAATGCGTGGTCTACATGGGTGCGCATGATGTCGAGCGTCAGGCACCCAATGTCTTCCGCATGCGTTTGCTGGGTGCAGAGGTTGTGCCAGTGACATCAGGCCGTGGGACATTGAAAGACGCAATGAACGATGCCCTGCGCGACTGGGTGACCAACGTGCGCGATACGTTCTACTGCATCGGCACGGTCGCCGGACCGCCCCCCTATCCGGCGATGGTTCGTGATTTTCAGGCCATCATCGGAAAGGAAACCAAAGAACAGATGCAGGCCGCAGAGGGCCGTTTGCCTGACACGCTGATTGCTGCGATTGGCGGTGGTTCAAACGCTATGGGTCTGTTCTATCCGTTTCTGGACGACAAAGAAGTTAACATCATCGGGGTCGAGGCGGGCGGCAAGGGCGTCAACGCCAAGATGGAACACTGCGCCTCACTCACCGGTGGCAGACCCGGCGTGTTGCACGGCAACAGAACCTATCTGCTGCAAGACGATGACGGCCAGATCCTTGAAGGGTTCAGTATTTCTGCAGGCCTTGATTACCCCGGTATCGGGCCGGAACATGCGTGGCTGCACGACATCGGCCGTGCGCAATACGTGTCGATCACGGATGTCGAAGCATTGGAGGCGTTCCAGCTGTGCTGCGCGCAAGAAGGTATCATTCCCGCGCTGGAACCATCGCATGCATTGGCGCATGTCATGAAGATTGCACCCGATCTGCCAAAGGACCATTTGCTTGTCATGAACATGTGTGGACGCGGCGATAAAGACATCTTCACGGTCGCCAAACATCTTGGTTTCGATATGAACACATGATCGAAGCGCGCCTAAACTTTCGTTTAGGTCGCTCTTTCGCGGGTTTACGCCGGTGTGATTAAACTCATGATGGATGTGCATTTGCTCCGCGCGACGGTATGCTTATGCCACCCGCTATCTGAATGTCACAGCGGATCATCTGTTTTGAGGTTTGAAATGCCCAAGGATCAATCAGCACCGAAACCGCTCGCGAGGTTATTGCGATGCTGAAAAGAGTTGTTGTTTGTCTGGCATTGGCCGCCACCCCGCATATCGCGGTGGCGCAATCTGTGCAGGACCAGATCGTATCGCAACTGCGCGGACAGGGCTTTTCCGAAATTACTTTGCAACGGACGTGGCTGGGGCGCGTCCGCGTGATTGCTTCGCGCGACGGTTTGCGCCGCGAGTTGGTTTTCAACCCGCAAACCGGGGAAATTCTGCGCGACTATTGGCGCGATGACGACGACGAAGGTCCTCGGCTGTTCAATCCGCGCAGCGGATCGGGCGGTTTCGGGTCGAACGGTAGCGGCGGCAGTGGGTCGTCTGGA
>CBDTVH010000729.1:0-1522 GCA_965363665.1 uncultured Yoonia sp.
AACATACCTTCCCGGATTTTGATTCGCATAACTGTATAGCGAAACTCCTGCAACCAACCCCAGCGGATCGGCCTGCATGTACCGCCCCGTCGTCGGGTCATAGTCCCGCATCCAGTTCTGGTGCAGCCCGGTCTCGGACTGGAGCCATTGGCCGGGTGAGATGCTGAGGGCTGATCTGTCGTGTGATCAGTGCGGCGGGTTGCGCGCCGTGTGTGCCTCTTGCACGTGGGCAGGCCAGGTCGAGCGGATATAGGCGAGGATGTCCCAGATCACCTCTTCGCTCAGTGTTTCCCCGAAACCGGGCATGCCGCTTTGAAAATCGGGGATGCCGCGCGCGGCCAATGCCTCCTGCCCACCAAGGGCGGTGTAGTCGAACAGAAGCCTGTTGTCGTGGTGCCAGGTGTGCCCCGTTTCATCATGGGGTGGGGCAGGCAGCGTGCCGTCAGGGTTGGCGATACGCCAATCGGGCTGCCCTTCCAGATTGGCCCCGTGACAGGCGGCACAATTGTCCTGATAAAGCGCTGCACCGGACGCGATATCGCGTCCGGTCAGTTCATGGGCAGCCTGCGCGGGCGCAGCGATCAGCAACACGGCAAGGGCGGCCCAGGGTTTCATCATCCCATCAACTGCCCGGCTTCTGGCACCCAGCGGAATGCGGCGTCACCGCTGCCGGTATCGACATAGCCGACAGCCGGGAACGGCATGTGATAGCCGATCGCAGGCACGCGGTCTGCGGCGATCATGCCCAGCACATTGCGGCGCGACGCGGCAGCAGCCTCTTTGTCCGCATCAAAGCGCACTTCCCAATCAGGGCGTGCTAGCGACCAGACCGGATGGTTGGCCAGATCGGCAAAGATCACAAGGCCCTGACCTGCGCTGTCCAGACGGTAAACCATGTGGCCAGGTGTGTGGCCGAAAGCCGCCATGCCGGTGATCCCGCTGACTACATCTGCGCCATCGCCAAGGAAGGTCATGTTGTCGGTCAGCGGGCGAACATTCGCCTCGAACCCTTCATTTTCGGCCCCGGCCCAATAGTCGAACTCGGCCTGTCCGGTGACATAACGGGCATTGGCAAAGGTCGGCGCGCCTTCGTTCATCAGACCGCCGATGTGGTCGCCATGCATATGGGTCAACACAACGATATCAACCTGATCGGCTGCATATCCGGCGCCTTCAAGCGCCTCCACGGTCGCGGCAGCATTCAGCCCGGTGTCGAAAAGAATAACCTCCGACCCGGTGTTCACAAGCGTTGGTGTAAAGAAGAATTGCGATGCCTCGGTCGACAGAAAATTGTCGCGGCTGACGGAGGTGAATTCGTCTTCCGAGACATTCATCCCGAAGATGCCTTGCGGGTTTTCACGCGGCGTTGTGCCGCCCAGAATTGTCGTGACTTCGAAATCGCCGATCATAAAACGGCGGTGTGTAGCAAAGCTGGCACCCTTCATGGGTGCTTCGGCGCGGGCAGTGCCAGCGGCAAGCCCGGCCAATGGCAGGGCGGTACCGGCGGCAAGCAGATTACGGC
>CBDTVH010000730.1:0-1521 GCA_965363665.1 uncultured Yoonia sp.
GATAGTGAAACAACGGGGCTTGATCCGGCAAAGGACGATGTCGTGCAACTGGGCGCGGTCCGGATCGTCAACGGGCGCATCGTCTTTGCGGAAACCTTCAAGAGCCTGGTCAACCCCGGCAGACCAATCCCGCTGCAATCAACCAAAGTGCATGGTATCAACGACGCGATGGTTGCCGATGCGCCCGATATCGCAATGGTCCGCGCGAAGTTTCAAGCCTTTGCCGCAGACGCCGTTCTGGTCGCCCACAACGCCCCATTCGACATGGCGTTCCTCAATCGTGGCGAGCGGCTGTTCATGAACCCGGTGATGGACACGGTGCACCTGTCAGCGATCGTCTTTGGCGGATCGGCAGAGCACACGCTGGATGCGCTGAGCGAGAGGTTGAACATTCCCATTCCAAAGGCCGCGCGCCACACGGCGTTGGGGGATGCTATTGCAACGGCACGGGTTTTCGTCGCGATGCTTCCGATCCTCGAAGCCCGGGGATTGCGCACATTCGGACAAGTCCGCGAAGAGGCGCTCAAGCATCGCCGCATCCTGGAGGTCCATGAATAGCGTCTAGACCTTGGTCGCAGGCACCGCTGGTGTCACATTGCGCCGCGCGACGGCCTCGCGCCATGTGATAAAGCTGACCGAAGCCATGATCACCGCACCGCCGAAAATGACCCAGCCATCGACCGCTTCTCCAAAGACAACCGCGCCAAGCACGACGGCCCAGACCAGTTGCAGGAACGTCACCGGTTGCGTGACGGTCAGGGGTGCCGCCGCAAAGGCCAGCGTCATGGAATAATGCCCCGCAGTCGCAAAACAGGCGACCAGAAACAGCCAGCCCAGCTGTGGAAGTGTGGGTGTAACCCAAACCGCAAAAGCGAAAGGTGCCAGCCCCACAGTCACAGTGATCGACAGCATGCCCACGACGACCGGGGCCGAAACCTCGCCTGAAAGCTGCTCGCCGTCCCCAGCATCGCGATATGCCCCGGCTCAATCTCCTTGATGCCGGGGCGCAGGATAATGATCGCACCGATCAGCGCCATGATAACAGCCGCCAGACGGCGCGGCGGCAGGCGTTCACCCAGAAAAAGCGCGGCGCCAAGCGAGACGTAGACCGGCGAGAGATAATTCATCGCCGTCACCTCGGCGATCGGTATCCGCGCCATGGCAAAGAACCACAAAATAACGGCAAGCGAATGCACCACCCCGCGTGCCCAAAACAGTTTTTTCTGCCGTCCTGTCAGGTGGGCGGCCATGATGGGTTTGATCATGGGCAGCAGAAATACCAGAGGTATCTGCCGGCCTGTCAAGAAACAGCATATAAGCAATACCATGATCAACAGTTATAGATATGAGTGCGCCGCCAAACCCCAGGGCCATAACAGAAATGGAATCATTAAAAAGAGAAAAAATAAATAATGCCGATACAGTTCCAAAAAGTGCGGGAACCAAAGCGAAGAGACCCAACAGAGGCCGGGGAAAGGATAAAACTACTAGGATTATTATACCAATGGTTGCAAAAAACAC
>CBDTVH010000731.1:0-1519 GCA_965363665.1 uncultured Yoonia sp.
CCGATTGCCCGATGATGATCCGCTTTGGCTGGAAAGGCTTTGTGGCGTCACAAGCGGTGCTGGATGATCTGCAACGGATCGAACGCTTGTGGGCGATGGCGCGTGAAAGACATGGCGGCAGCGGGCCCTGGTTGTTTGGAGAATACTCTTTGGCCGACGCGTTCTATGCCCCCGTTGCCATGCGAATCACAGCCTATGATCTGCCTGTCAGCGCCGATGCCAAAACCTATGTGGATGCCCATCTGTCCGACCCTGCGTTCGTGGCTTGGCGCAAAGCTGCGCTGGAAGAAGAGCACGACCCTTGGCCCTATCCCTTTGATCTGCCCCGCATCCCGTGGCCCGGCGATGAAAATTAACCTTTCTTAAAGACCCTGCCCCTACCCGTTAACCAACAATGGGAGACGGCTATGGTCGCGTTGGCCTACACAGTTGCATTTGAAGGGATCGAGGCGCGGCTGGTCGAGGTGCAATGCGCCGTCACGCCCGGTATTCCGGCTTTCTCCATTGTCGGATTGCCGGACAAAGCCGTGTCCGAAGCACGCGAACGCGTGCGCGCGGCCCTGACCGCAATGGCGATTGCACTACCGTCCAAGCGGATCACGGTAAATCTATCGCCTGCGGATTTGCCCAAGGAGGGGTCTCACTTCGATCTGCCAATCGCCCTGGCACTACTTGCCGCACTCGACATCATACCGCACGATGATGCCGCACAAACTGTGGCCTTGGGCGAGCTATCTCTTGACGGAACACTTGTGCCGGTGGTCGGGGCACTGCCCGCAGCAATGGCAGCGGCTCAGGAAGACCGAACGCTGCTGTGTCCGCACGCTTGCGGGGCAGAGGCGGCCTGGGTCGGCACCGTCAACGTCATCGCACCGCGCACGCTGGCCGATATGGTGCGGCACTTCACCGGGCAATCGGTCTTGCAGCCAGCAGCACCCGGCGAAGTTCTGGGGCAAAAGGGCGCAAGGGATCTTTCAGAGGTCAAGGGCCAAGAGCGGGCAAAGCGTGCACTGGAAATCGCAGCAGCCGGGCGCCACCACCTGCTTTTGGTCGGATCGCCCGGCTCTGGCAAATCAATGCTGGCGGCGCGCATCCCCGGCATCCTGCCGCAACTTACGCCAGCCGAGGCGCTTGAAACCTCCATGATCCACTCGCTTTCAGGGCTGCTGGACGAAGGCGGGATCAATCGCGACAGACCGTTCCGGGAACCTCACCACACCGCCTCGATGGCCGCAATCGTCGGAGGCGGGCGCAACGCAAAACCGGGGGAAATCAGCCTTGCGCACAATGGTGTGCTTTTCATGGACGAATTTCCGGAATTCCCCCGGACCGTGCTCGAAACACTGCGCCAACCCATTGAAACCGGTGAAGTCGTGGTGGCGCGCGCCAATGCGCATGTGCGCTATCCGTGTCGCTTCATGCTGGTGGCCGCTGCAAACCCCTGCAAATGCGGTTATCTGGCCGACCCTGCAAGGGCCTGTGCGCGGGTTCCGGTTTGCGGAGAAGAATATATGGGACG
>CBDTVH010000732.1:0-1515 GCA_965363665.1 uncultured Yoonia sp.
CATGTGCGTCCGCAAAGGCGATGGATGCGCCACCCACAAGTGTCAGGCTCAGTGCTGCTGTTTTCATAAGATTTGTCATTTTTAGCTCCTTAATTAGTGACCTGCATTCACGCAGTTACCGATACAACACCGGCAACACACAAATCGTTCCCAACGCAATCGAATTGGTGAGGTAACGTTTTTGTGAAGACGTGAAGCCTGGAGCCTGCGCGATGCACCAGCGCAGAAATCGCGTGAGAACGATCACCCCAGCCGCGACACGATTACCGTTACCTCGGGCTTTTTGCCGATCTCGCCCTGTGCTGACTTGCGCGCAATCGACTTCAGCTCTTTTTCCAGCTTGTCGTCGTCGCGCAGTGTCTTGGCGTTGGCGCGGTTCACAAACTGGCTCAGGTCTTCTTCAACCACATCAACAAGGGCGGCATTGTTGCGCCCGGTTTCGGCCAGACCGCTTATTTCCACCCACGGATCGCCCAGTGGTTCGTCGTTTTCATCAATGATCAGCGTCACGATCAGATGCCCGTTCATCGCCATGCGGATGCGGTCGCGCACGATGCCGTCCATCGCCCCCACTTGAACTGACCCGTCCAGATACGTGCGTCCGGTTTCGATGTATTCAGCCACAGTGGGCTGGTTGCCGGACAGATCAATCATCATACCGTTGACCGCAACGATCCCCGACAGCCCGCTTTGCGCAGCAAGCTTTACATGCTCGCGCAGGTGCCGGTGTTCGCCGTGCATCGGGATCAGGGTTTGCGGTTTGGTGATCTGGTGCAGACGTTCCAGATCAGGCCGGTTGGCGTGGCCGGAGACGTGGTATTTGCCGCCAGCGTCGTCGATGACGTCAACGCCCAATTCGGACAGTTGGTTCATGATGCGGATCACACCGCGTTCATTGCCGGGGATCGTTTTGGATGAAAACAGGAACGTGTCCCCGTCCTTCAGCTTGATCCCCATATAGTTGCCCTGCGCCAATTGCGCCGAGGCCGCGCGGCGTTCGCCTTGGCTTCCCGTGACCAGCAACATCACGTTTTCACGCGGCATTTGCAGCGCGTCTTCGGGCGACACGACGGATGGAAACCCTTTGAGGATCCCCACTTCGGTCGCCGCTTCAACCATCCGGCGCATCGCACGGCCCAGCAGCACGACCGAACGATCAGCCTTTTGTGCGGCAATCGCCAATGTTTTCAGACGCGCGATGTTGGAGGCGAATGTAGTCGCGACGACCATGCCCGTCGCCTCTTTCATCATGTCGGTGATGGCATCCCCGATCGAGGCCTCTGACCGGCCCGGTTCCAGAGAGAACACGTTGGTGCTGTCGCAGACAAGCGCCTTGACGCCGTCCTTTGACACCTCTTCCCAAAGTGCTTCGTTCCACGGATCGCCCACAACGGGTGTTTCGTCGATCTTGAAGTCGCCGGAGTGCAGCACGCGGCCTTCGGGTGTATCAATCAACAAACCTGCACTTTCAGGGATCGAGTGGCTGATCGGCAGGTAGGATACGGTCAACGGCCC
>CBDTVH010000733.1:0-1515 GCA_965363665.1 uncultured Yoonia sp.
CAGGATGATATGCCTGCAGGCCCGATCCTGTTCACAAACGTCGATGTGTTCGATGGCGTGAACGAGAAGTTGATGAAAGACGTCAATGTCGTCGTGACCGGCAACACAATCACGCAGATCTCTTCCGACGACATCGCCGTCGGGGGCGGTCAGGTTATCGACGGCGGTGGCCGCACATTGATGCCCGGGCTTTCCGATACCCATGTGCATCTTACGTGGACCACATTGCCCCAGAGCGCATTTCTTAACGCCCTCCCAGAGTTCAATGCAATTCACTCGACGGTAGACGCTGAAAACATGCTGATGCGTGGATTCACTTCGGTAAGGGACATGGGCGGAGCTTCGTTTGGACTAAAGCAAGCGATCGATCAGGGGCTGGTTCCCGGCCCGAGAATCTATCCGTCCGGAGGGCCACTCTCCCAGACGGCCGGCCACGGCGATTTTCGTTCCCCCAATCAAACCCACCCCCGGTTCGGCGGTGATCTTCCTCCGCTTTACAAGAATGCCACTGGGTATCTCGCTGACGGGGTCCCGCAGGTGCTGGCAGCGGCACGCGAGAATTTGCGGCATGGTGCTACCCAGATCAAGTTGATGGCTGGCGGCGGCTATGCCTCACCGGCTGATCCCTTGTTGGGAAACCAGTTTACCTTTGATGAAATCAAGGCCGCTGTCGATACGGCTGCTGACTGGGGCACCTACGTCACGATCCATGCTTATCACAAAGAGTCCATCAATCGCGCGATTGACGCGGGCGTCAAGGATATTGGGCATGGCCAATTGCTGGACAAAGAAACGCTCCAGCGCATGGCTGACGAAGGCGTGTTCCTGAGCACGCAGCCTTTTACGGTCTGCTCCGAACCGCAGCTTAGTGATTTTTCGAATGCCAAGCTGGCAATTGTTTGTGAAGGCACAGCCAAAGTGTATCAGTGGGCCAAAGAAATCCCGGAACTTAAAGTGACCTACGGCACAGATATGTTCTTCTTGCCAACCGAGGTTGCTGCAGAGCAGGCCAAGCAGATGGAGCGTTTGTTGGACTGGTTTGAGCCTGTCGAAATATTGCGCATGGCGACAAGCAACGCCGCAGAGCTTTTCGCATTGAGCGGCGATATGCGTAACCCCTATCCCGAAGGCACTCTCGGGCTGGTGGCGGAAGGCAACTATGCCGATCTGTTGCTGGTCGAAGGCAATCCGCTTGAGGACCTGGGCGCGGTGACAGATAGCGACAACATCAAAATCATCATGAAAGACGGCGTGATCTACAAGAACACGCTGATCTGACAGCGTCGGTCCACTGGAAACCAGTCCAGTGGGCCAGACCAATCAGCTTTAGCCCGGCATGCGAGGAAGATATCAATGAAGAACTTGACTTGCACTGCACCCCTGCCTTGCGGGCCGCACAACCTGTGTGACCGACACCATAGACATGCAATTCGTGGGGAAGGTGAAAAAAAATACACAGTGAGAAATAGCGGCACGTGCGTGGTTCGCACTTTTGCCTAGAAACAGGAGAAAGTA
>CBDTVH010000734.1:0-1513 GCA_965363665.1 uncultured Yoonia sp.
CACCAGGCTGACATCTGCACCGGCCTCGGCCAGTTTTGCCCCCATATAGCCGCCAATCGCGCCTGCGCCAAAAATACAAATCTTCATGATGCAGCCGTATCTACGAGGCCCAGCTTTTCGGCCAGTCCGATCCGCTGCATTTTGCCGGTCGCGCCTTTGGGGATTTCATCAAGAATGATGACCTTGCGCGGCACCTTGAAATCAGCCAGCCGTTCCGAGGCAAAGTCGCGGATATCACGTTCGGTCACCTCTTCACCGTCGCGCAAGACAACGGCAGCGGCGACTTCTTCGCCAAGCTTGGGATGCGGCAGGGCAAAGGTCACGACTTGTGCAATGGCAGGATGCGCGGACAGCACACCGTCAACCTCAAGTGGGCTGACCTTTTCGCCGCCCCGGTTGATGATCTCTTTCAAACGGCCAGTTAGTGTCAGATATCCGTCTTCATCAAAGGTGCCCTGATCGCCGGTCCGGAACCAGCGTTTGCCATCGACCTCAAAAAAGTTCTTTGCATTGGCGTCGGGGTTGTTTTCATAGCCGGGGGTCACGTTGGGGCCAGAGATCACGACCTCGCCGATGCTGTGGTCCTCGATCAGATGCGGCTCGACCTCATGCGCGATGCGCACTTCCGGGCCAGCCGGAACGCCGACCGCACCGGGCTTTTGCGCGCCGGGTTTCAGTGGGTTTGAACACATCTGATGTGCCGCTTCGGTCATGCCGTAGCCTTCGATCACGGGGACGCCGAAGGTTTCAAACAGCTTCTCCATAACCGGTCCCGGCAAAGACGCCGAAGAAGACCGCAAGAAGCGCAATCGCGCGCCCTCAATGATCTCTGTGTTGCGCGCTGCGCGCGACAGGATGGCCTGATGCATCGTGGGAACTGCGGTGTACCAGGTCGGATCTGCATCCCGCAGCCAGCCGAAGAACCGCAGCGCGTCAAATCCGGGCGCGCACCAGACCTGGCCACCCGAGGCCAGCGTGGCAGACACAGCGGCCAGAAGCCCGTGGATGTGAAACAGCGGCATCACATTCATGCAACGGTCGTCGGATGTCAGGGATAGTGACGTGGCAATGTTCTGCGCCGAAGCGGCGACATTCGATTGCAGCAAAGGCACGATTTTCGGTCGCGATGTGGTGCCCGACGTGTGCAGGATCAGCGCGACATCATCGGCCTCGGGCAAGGTTTCATCGCAGCGTCCCGTGCTGTCGGTATGCAGTGTGAAATGACCGGCGGGCTGGGCTGGATCGGTTTTCAGGCGCAGTACCGTGACGCCAAGCTTTTCGGCGGCGGCATGCGCGGGGCCTTCGTCGCCCTCCATCAAGACGATGGCCTTGGCTTTCAGGTCGTCGATGTAGAATGCAAATTCGTCCTCGCGGTAGGCGGGGTTCAGGGGGGCTGTCACGGCTGTCTGCGCAATGGTGATAAAGGCCGTCGCCATCTCGGGACCATTTGGCAGAACGATGGCAACCCGATCGCCACGTCCGATTCCAGCCTCATGAAGCGTCGCCGACACTG
>CBDTVH010000735.1:0-1507 GCA_965363665.1 uncultured Yoonia sp.
CACCGATCACAACCAGCACCTGGCTGTTCTGAATGCTGCCGTCCTGGGCAACGTATAGGGCGGCTTCGAGGGTTTCTTCGACGATCTTGTTGGCCGGAACATAGAGCACAAAGCCATTCTGGGCATAGCCCGCGGCAAGTGCACTGAATTTATCTTCGTCAGGTTTGACGAGTTTGTTTAATTTTTCGTTGAGCAGCTCTGGCAGTTGTTCCATCGCTTCTGACAGCGGTACGATACCTGCCACATCGGTTTTCCACTTGCCGCTGACGAACCGTTCCTGAATTTCAGCGAAAGCCTGCGGGATGCGCGCCGGGTCAGCCTCTTTCATCCACCGGGTCAGCCAGAACCCCTCGATCCGCTTGTTCTGAAAGATCATCTGCCCCAGTTGGTTCAAGGCAGGCGCTTGTGTCGACAGTTTGCCATAGTTGATCCAACGCGCGTGGCTGGGCATGGCAAAGAACAGATCAGAGGTGAATTGATCGCCGACTGCATCAAGCAGGATACGCGGCTTGAGCGCCTCGAAGATACCTTTCGCAGCACCCAGCGGGTCCAGTTCGCCGGTCACGATCACTTCGGCGGCCCCCAAGGCACGCAAACTGTCGGCTTGTGCAGAGCGCCTGACCACCGCAATCGGCTTGATCCCGTGATCCCGGCCCAGCGCGATCAGCAGCTTGCCCAACTGCGACCCTGCGGCGTTCAAAACGAAGCTATCCGCCCCGCTTTCCTTGACGATATCGAACATCGCGATGGCCGTCAGCGGGTTCACCAACTGCCCGGCAGCGTCCACTTCGGCCAGATCGGGTCGGCACGGCACCAGCGACGCGGCGTCCCCCATCGCGTACTCGGCCCAGGCACCCGATGCGGAGGCGAAAAAGCTGACCCGCTGCCCGACAAGCGGCGTTTCACCGGCGACGACCTCACCCACCCCTTCAAACCCGGCAGGCATGCCCTTGATGCGGGGCTGCCCGTATTCACCTTTGATGAAATGGATATCCGACGGGTTCACCGCCGCCAGATGCACCTTGATCACCGCCTGCCCTTTGCCGGGCTGCGGCACAGCCACGGTCTGATGCGCCAGAAATGGCGTCAGATCTGTAATGCTTGGGCCGGTTTGGGTGTCCGCATAGCCATCGTGCAACTGGATAAGTGCATTCATCTTGTCTGGCAGTGTCATCGGCATCTCCTACAAATCAAAGGTCGCAAAGACCGGGGCGTGGTCGCTGGGTTTGTCCCAGCCGCGCGCGTCGCGCAAAACGCGGCTGGAATGGGCGGCATTCTTGATATCCGGCGTCGCCCAGATGTGATCAAGCCTGCGGCCCTTGTCGGCGGCATCCCAATCCTTGGCGCGATAGGACCACCAGCTATAAAGCTTTCCATCGCTGATATCGTTCCGTGTGACATCGGACCAAACGCCCGCATCCATGACTTGCGCAAAGTGTTCGACCTCAATGGGCGTGTGGCTGACGACCTTGAGCAGTTTCTTGTGATCCCACACATCATCTTCACG
>CBDTVH010000736.1:0-1502 GCA_965363665.1 uncultured Yoonia sp.
CCCTTGTCATAGGCGTCTTCCAACCCATCCAGAAACATGCTGTCCTGCACCGATTGGTGACCAATCCGCGCACCGGCGCGCATCGCGGGCATTAGGTAGGGAGCTTTGGTCATGCTTTCCATGCCCCCCGCAACCATCGTTTCAGCAGCGCCCAAGGCGAGCTGATCATAGGCCATCATCGTGGTCTTCATACCTGACCCGCACATCTTGTTCACTGTCGTCGCGGGCACGCTTTCGTCGAGCCCGGCACGAAAGCCCGCCTGGCGGGCCGGGGCCTGGCCCTGACCGGCGGGCAAGACACAGCCCATCAAAACCTCGTCCACGGTGGCAACGCCTGCACCTTTCAATGCAGCCTTGATCGCGGCCCCCCCCAATGTGGCCGCATCGACATCGGAAAAGACACCTTGGAAGCCGCCCATGGGGGTGCGGGCTGCCCCTGTGATGAATACATCGCGCATGTTCAGTCCTTTCTTTGCAGCGTTTCGCGGAATATCTGGCTACATCCTTTATCACGCTGCGCATTGACGTCTTTGATTTCGGGCAATGCTGCGAGATTCAGTTTGTGACCGAAAACATATGGGCTGCCCCCAAGGCTATGCCTGCGTCGCAAAAAGGGAAAGCCCCCAAACATTCGCGTTGCACCGCCGCGGGATCCGTCTAGTTTGCTGGCCAATATCAGGAAGGACCACTCGCATGCGCAATTTCCACATTCCCGGCCGATCCCCCGTCTATGCAACAAACGGCATGTGCGCCACGTCGCATCCGCTGGCCGCCAAGGTGGCCGTTCAGATGATGGAAGCAGGCGGCAACGCGGTGGACGGCGCGATCGCAGGGGCGGTTCTGCTGGGGCTTTGTGAGCCGCAGATGACCGGGATTGGCGGCGATTGCTTTGTGCTGATGACACCGCCGGGCGAAGACCGGGTCGTGGCGCTGAACGGAACGGGGCGGGCGCCTGCCGGGATTGACGCGGAAAAGCTGCGCGCTAAAGGTGACGTGATCGCCCCTTATTCAGCAGACGCCGTCAGCATCCCCGGCGCGGTCGATGCCTTCTGCCGTTTGTCAAAGGATTGGGGTAATTTGGGGCTGAAAGCGCTGCTGGCCCCTGCGATCCACTATGCCGAGGCAGGTATTCCCGTCGCCGACCGGGTGGCGTCGGACTGGGCGCAATCGGTGGGCAACCTCTCTGGTCACGCACGCGACCTTTACCTGATGAACAACGCGGCCCCCAAACCGGGGCAACTCTTCCGCGCGCCAGAGCAGGCGCAGGTGCTGCGGCGGATCGCCATGGACGGACGCGAGGGGTTCTATGAAGGGGAGGTTGCCGAAGATATGGTCGCCAGCCTGAAAGCGCTTGGCGGCAGCCACACGCTGGATGATTTCGCCAACACTGCCTGCGATTACACCGACCCGATCATGGGCGCTTACGGCGGGCTGGACCTCTATGAACATCCGCCCAACGGGCAGGGGGCGACAGCGATTTTGCTGCTGAACATGCTCAAGCA
>CBDTVH010000737.1:0-1502 GCA_965363665.1 uncultured Yoonia sp.
GCGCACGCCATACGACATTCGCGGGGTGATCAAGCGGATCGTGGATGGATCCCGCTTTGACGAATTCAAGGCACGCTTTGGCGAAACACTGGTCTGCGGTTTTGCCCATATCGACGGCTGGCCGTGCGGGATCATCGCCAACAACGGGGTGCTGTTTTCGGAAAGCGCACAGAAGGGCGCGCACTTCGTGGAATTATGCAGCCAACGGAAAATCCCGCTCGTGTTCCTGCAGAATATCACCGGCTTCATGGTGGGGCAGAAATACGAAAACGAAGGTATCGCCCGGCACGGGGCCAAGATGGTGACGGCCGTGGCGACCACGAAGGTACCCAAGATCACGATGGTTGTCGGCGGATCATTTGGTGCCGGGAATTATGGCATGGCAGGAAGGGCTTACAGTCCGAATTTCATGTGGTCATGGCCCACATCGCGGATATCGGTGATGGGTGGCGAACAGGCGGCCGGCGTGCTGGCAACGGTAAAGCGGGACGCGATGGAACGCGCAGGCGAAAGCTGGTCGGCGGAAGATGAAGCCGCCTTCAAACAGCCCACGATTGATATGTTCACCGAACAATCCCACCCGCTTTATGCCAGCGCGCGGTTGTGGGACGACGGCATCATCGACCCACGCAAAAGCCGCGAAGTGCTGGCACTGTCGCTGGCCGCATCCATGAACGCCCCGATAGAGGAAACACGCTTTGGCGTGTTCCGGATGTGATGGCGATGTTTGACAAGATCCTCATAGCAAACCGGGGCGAAATCGCCTGTCGTGTGATCCAGACCGCCCGCGCGATGGGTGTGCGCACGGTTGCGGTCTATTCGGACGCTGACGCGCAAGCGCTGCATGTCGCGCAAGCGGATGAAGCCGTCCGCCTTGGTCCTGCACCGGTTGCCGACAGCTATCTGCGCAGTGATCTGATCATTCAAGCGGCCCTGGATACGGGCGCGCAAGCGATCCATCCCGGCTATGGTTTCCTGTCCGAGAACCCTAATTTCGTGGATCAGGTGGTGGCGGCTGGCCTGATATTCATCGGGCCCTCTGCGGATGCCATCCGGGCCATGGGGCTGAAAGATGCCGCCAAGGCGTTGATGGTCAAAGCGGGCGTGCCTGTGGTGCCGGGGTATCACGGGACCAATCAGAACCCGGACTTTCTGGCGGGCGAGGCAGATCAGATCGGCTATCCTGTCTTGATCAAGGCGGTCGCCGGTGGTGGCGGCAAGGGCATGCGTTTGGTTGAAAGCGTTGAAGATTTTGCCGAAAATCTCGCGTCAGCTCAGGCTGAGGCGCGCACCGCCTTTGGCAATCCTGACGTACTGATCGAAAAATACATCACCGCACCGCGCCACATCGAAGTGCAGGTGTTTGGCGATGGCACGGACGCGGTGCATTTGTTTGAACGCGATTGTTCGCTCCAGCGCCGCCACCAGAAGGTGATTGAGGAGGCCCCCGCGCCGGGAATGACCGATGACGTGCGCAAAGCGATGGGCGATGCCGCGGTCAA
>CBDTVH010000738.1:0-1501 GCA_965363665.1 uncultured Yoonia sp.
ATCCCCGCGGGCGTGGAAACCGGTACGCGCATTCGCCTTGCTGGCGAAGGTGAAGCTGGCATGCGGGGCGGACCCACCGGCGACCTGTATATCTTTATCGAAGTGCAGGATCATGCGCTGTTTGAACGAGAGAATACAAATCTCTACTGTCGTGTCCCGGTATCAATCGCGACTGCCGCCTTGGGTGGCGAAATCGAGGTTCCGACCATCGACGGTGGCCGCAGCCGGGTGAAGGTACCCGAAGGGTCACAGTCCGGGCGCCAGATGCGCTTGCGCGGGAAAGGCATGCCTGCGTTGCGGGGCGGCGGCATCGGAGACATGTTCATCGAACTGGCAGTCGAAACACCGGTCAAGCTGACAGCGCGCCAGCGCGAAATCCTCAAGGAATTTGATCAGTTGAGCGAAGACAACAACCCGCATGGGTCCAGCTTCTTCAAGTCGGTCAAAAGCTTTTGGGACTCGATGAAGAGCTGACGTTAACCGGACAGTAACCAACGCTTTGGCAAAGTGCCGGGATGACCCACTTTGCCGAAGCACCTTCCCTGTTTCCCGACCATGATGATGTGATCACCCCTGTGCCTTTGGAAAAAGGGCGGGTGCCATCGTATATGCGTGACCACCGCAAGCGCCTGCGCGAGCGATTCATTTCCGGCGGTGCGGCGGCAATGCCGGACTATGAATTGCTTGAACTGGTGCTGTTTCGCGCGATCCCACGGCAAGATGTCAAACCACTGGCCCGAAAGCTGATTGACACATTCGGTGATTTCAACCGTGTGCTTTCCGCACCCATGGCCCAGCTAGCCCAAATCGACGGGATCGGTGACGCCGTTGTGACCGAACTCAAGATTGTCGAGGCCGCAGCGCACCGCCTATCCCGTTCCAAGGTCATGCAACGGCATGTGCTTTCCAGCTGGGACGCGCTGCTGGATTATTGTCACACCACGATGGCCCACCGCGAAACAGAACAGTTTCGTATCCTGTTTCTGGACACCAAGAACACGGTGATCGCCGACGAAGAACAGGCCAAAGGCACAGTGGATCATGTGCCGGTCTATCCCCGCGAAGTGGTGAAGCGGGCGCTGGAACTGAACGCGAGCGCGCTTATCCTTGTGCATAACCACCCGTCCGGCGACCCGACGCCGTCTGATGCAGATATCCAGATGACGCGGCAGATCAACACAGCAGCCAATGCCCTGAACATCACGGTGCATGATCATCTGATCATCGGAAAAGAAAGCGAAACCAGCTTTCGCGCCCAAGGTCTTTTTGATGAACGGACCTAGCGGGAGGCGACGGTCAGATCTGTAAACTGATCGCGCAGCAAGACAACCTGACCGATCTGATCACAAGAAGGCATGCGCAAGGCAATAGCGGTCTTGACCAAAGTTTGCCCCGCATTGGTCTGGATCGTCTTTGCGTCGACCTCACGGTCGCAGTTGTCTTTGGTGATGGTCACACCCACGCGCAGATCAACGCCGCCGTCGCGGTTCATCTGACCGGC